>QIAI01000222.1 GCA_003224995.1 Acidobacteriota bacterium | reverse complement strand
TTCATCGAACACAGCTATGCGAACGATCCGACGAACTGGTGGATTCCAAATCGAGGAGCAGTGGAAGCCATGCTGCGCAGCTCAGGATTGGAAATCACAGCACATCCGGAACCCGAGACATGGATATGTGTGCCGCGCAGCGTTACGCGCGATGGGAAGTACGGCGTCGATCTGGAGTTGGAAGGCCACTTTGTGCCGGAGGAGAGCAATGGTTGAGGCGGTGATGCTATGGAACGAGCCGAACAACCTGTCGCATTGGGATTTCAGCGTCGATCAGAAGTGGGAGAAATTTGCCCGCATGGCCAGGGTGGGTGCGCAAGCGGTGCGTTCGGTCAATCCAAACCTCAAAATTGTACTGGGTGGAACTTCACCGATAGATCCGAAATTTATCGCACTGATGAACGCCCATGGCGTGCTGGACGCGGTGGATGTCGTAGCGTTACACGGCTTTCCGTTGGATTGGAACCATTGGAGCATACATGATTGGCCGCAGAAGCTGGACGAAATCAGAGCCGTGACGTCGAGACCAATATGGGTGAGTGAAGCGGGCGTGTCCTCCTTTGGGGCAGAAGAGGTACAGGTGTTTGGGCTGGAGAAGACGGCTGAACTGTTGCTGCCATTGGTAGAACGGGTGCACTGGTACAGCTTGTTCGATTTGCCGCCGACCTGGCCAGCTACGACACGGCACAAGGAAGCGGAAGGAAGTTCTTACTATCGCCATTACTACATGGGGTTGATTCGAGCCGACGGCTCTCCGAAGCTTGCGGCCAGTCGCTTTCCGCGAGGCATGGGGATCTGTCAATGGTTTCACTACGAAGATCCCCGGCTGGAGTCAGGCGTCGAGTGGTTGCGGCGACTGGGTGTCCAGTATTTGCGGACGGGTTTAAGCTGGGCGGATTCTTTTCGTCCAAATGCAGAAGCCTGGTTTGATCGGCAAATGCAAGCGCTCGATGAATTTCGAGTGACCCTGACCTTGTGTTTTACGCCAGAGCATCTAGGGGAAGCACCGCATCATACAAGCCCGCCGAAATCTCCAGAAGATTTTGCACGGTTCGCAGAATGGGCGACGCAGCGATACGCGCGCGTCGGATCAGTGTCGTGCGTGATGTAGAACGGGTAGCTCGTCCATAAGCGTACAGACATGTTCGTGCACGGGAACACAGTTGGCGCATTCACGACACGCTATGCAACCGTGAAATGTTTGTTCCTCATCCTAACCTCGATTTCTCAAAAAGGATTGCGATGCGGAAGAACGTTCTTATCACAGGTGGCGCGGGGTTTGTCGGATCTCACACTGCTGATCTATTACTGCAGCAAGGGCACCGAGTAACCATTTTCGATTGCCTTGCGCCGCAGGTGCACTGCGGCGGATTACCAAGCTATTTGCCTGCCGAAGCCGAGTTCATGCGGGGGAATCTCTCCGACTTCGATTCGGTATGCCAGGCGGTGGAAGGGATGGATGCGATTCTGCACCTGGCGGCCGCGGTCGGTGTAGGCCAGTCGATGTATGAAATCGCAAGCTACACGGCGGACAACATACAAGGGACCGCCAACCTTCTACAATCCATCCTGAAAACCGCGCCGCCACTTACAAAACTCGTAGTGGCCTCCTCTATGTCGATTTACGGCGAGGGGCAAGGTCTATGTGAGCAGTGCGGCCCGGTTGCCCCGGGCCAGCGATCGCTTGCGGCTCTCAAAGAAAAACAGTGGGAACTGCGTTGTCCCGGGTGCGACAACCAGTTGACACCCATGCCGACGGCGGAAGACAAGTCACTGCAGTGTTCATCCATCTATGCGCTTTCCAAGAAGGCCCAAGAAGAGATGGTGCTTCTGTTTGGTGCGACCTACGGGATTCCAAGTATCGCTTTGCGATACTTCAACATCTACGGTCCCCGGCAATCACTTTCCAATCCTTACACTGGGGTTGCAGCAATCTTTGCGTCACGTCTTCTGAACCGGCAGCCGCCGATGATTTTCGAAGACGGCCAGCAGATGCGCGATTTTGTGAACGTACGCGACGTCGCGCGCGCGAATCTGCTGGCCTTGGAGAATGTCGGAGCCAGCGGCATGGCACTCAATATCGGGTCAGGCACGCCGGTCACCATTGAGCAGGTGGGCCGTCAGATTGCGGGCATGATGGGGCGAGAAATTGCACCCCGTATCAAGCAGCAGTATCGCGTGGGCGATATCCGGCACTGCTTCGGCGATATTTCGCGGGCGTCGAAGGTACTGGGCTATCAGCCCGCGGTGAGCTTTCAGGATGGAATGTCGGAATTAGTCGGGTGGCTCAGATCGCAACAAGCGGAAGACCGCACAGAAGAAGCCATGGAGCACTTATCCATACGGGGCTTGGTTGCATGAGCCCGCTACAAAAAACGGAGATCACGAAGATGAGACGACAGCCAGCGCATCGGTCGGTTCTGATTTTTGGGGGGGCCGGCTTCATCGGATCCAACTGGGCGAGCTACGTATTGAGTAATAGCGATGCGCCAGTGCACATCTATGACAATTTGTCGCGGCCCGGTTCGGAACACAATCTGCGGTGGCTTCAGCAGCAGGAGGCGGGAATGAACCGGCTGCGAATCACGATCGCGGACGTGCGTGATCGGGTTCGGGTTCGGCAGGCGGTGCGGTCGGCGACGGAGATCTATCATTTTGCGGCACAGGTAGCAGTCACTACTTCGCTGGAAGATCCGCGAACCGATTTTGAAGTGAACGCGGGAGGAACTTTCAACATTCTCGAGGCCGCGCGCGGGATGCATACGCCACCATTTCTGCTGTTTACTTCGACCAACAAAGTCTATGGGCATATTGGGAATAGTCGGGAGTTGCGCAAGGTGGGAGTCGCGTCCGCTGCCCATCTGGTGAACGAATCGCAGCCACTTGATTTCTATTCGCCTTATGGATGTTCCAAGGGGACGGCCGACCAGTACGTGCACGATTACGCAAGGATCTACGGCCTTCCTAGCGTGGTCTTTCGGATGTCGTGTATTGCAGGTCCACGACAGTTTGGAAATGAGGACCAAGGCTGGGTCGCGCACTTTGTGTATTCGGCCATGCAGGACAATGTGATCTCCATATACGGTGATGGCACGCAGGTGCGGGACGTGTTAGCGGTGGGTGATTTGGTGGGCGGGTCAAGTGTTCAATGTAGGAGGCGGTCCCGATAATGCAGTGTCTCTGCTTGGATTGATCGCGAAGCTGGAACGGGCGACTGGACGGCCCGTCCGGCGGCGGTTTTATCCGGGGAGACCGGGAGATCAGCACGTGTACATCAGCGACTATTGCAAGCTCCACGAGTATGTGCAGTGGTCACCAAAGCTTAATGTCGATCAGACTGTCGCAGCCATCTGCAAATGGTGGAAAGAAAACCGTGCGCTGTTGGAGTCCCCGGTGCAACCCATTTCA
>QIAI01000247.1 GCA_003224995.1 Acidobacteriota bacterium | reverse complement strand
CTCTTCCGAAGGCGGCAGGCGCAAGCTGCGCTGGAGAAAGAATCCCGCCAAAGTTTGCAGGTGGCCTCCCCGGAACAAACGACGCGCCGCGAAAGGGTGATGCTCGGAAGAAGTTTGCGTGCTCCCCACCCTTTGATTTTAAATAAGGAACGGCGTTTCGTGCGCTGGCCCGTTTACAGGAGCTTTTGGATGCCAATTTTCGAGTACATCTGCAAACAATGCGAACACTCCTTTGAGGCGTTGGTGTACGGCAACGAGCAGGCTGAGTGCCCGAAGTGTCATAGCCGGAAACTGGTTCCGCAGCTTTCCACCTTCGCGGTGTCGAGCAAGAGTTCTACTGGCGCGATGCCCGCCGTGGGCCCGTGTGGCTCATGCGGCGATCCCTCGGGCCCGGGCGCGTGTTCTCGACGAAACTTCAACTGAAAAACTCAAGTCGCGCTAAAGCGACGCATAGCGTGTGCCGGCGGCGCAGGGACATCCGCCGTTCCATCCTCCCACCTGATCACAACGAATTCACGTAAGGAGAATTCCGCATGCCGGCCAAACGATGCATCCAGTTCCTCGCAATTTTCGCTATGGTGTCGGTCGTGGTGCCAGGTGTTTCGGCACAAACGAATTATCCCGGACAATCTCCGCAACGACCGATGCCCATGGTGCGCTGCGAATCGCGAGGCAAGGGTCGCAATTATTGCGGGGCCGATACTCGCGGAGGAGTTTCGCTGGTAAGGCAATTGGGTCAGGCCCAGTGCGTGCAAGGAAGAACGTGGGGCTTCGACGCACGTGGCGTTTGGGTGCAGGGAGGTTGCCGTGGCGAGTTTCAGGTGAACGCTTATAACGGTATGCCCAACTGGGGCAATCCCGGCCCCGGGCATCGCCCTCCTATGCCGGGCGGACCCAATTGGGGCAACGGCGCGGGCGCGTGCTTCTACAAGGAGATTCACTATGCGGGCGAATATTTCTGCATGCGCCGTGGTGAGAAGTATGCGAATCTGCCACCCGGTTACAACGACCGCATCTCCTCCATCAAGGTCATGCGCGGGGCCGAAGTCACTCTCTACAATGATTCCAATTTCGGAGGACGCCGCGGGACTACGCGGCGGGATATCGTAAACCTGAAAAACTGGCGAACCGCCGACGATCCCTCGCGCACCTGGAATGACCGCGTTTCCGCGATTCAAGTGCGTTAGCCGCTTCTCATTGGCGAGTCCGGCGCCCTGGAGCGCGCAGAGTTCAGTCTCTCGAGCATGGTTCGACGGGCAAGGACGACCGCTCCGAATCAGCGCCGTATGACTTTGGATCCCAGGGGGGAGTAACCGGTGTTACTTTCCGGGAACTATAAAAATGCGTACTCTCGTTCGATACCGGCTGTCCGGAGGAAAAGCTCATGGACCGACGACGGGAAACGCGAGTGGATACCGCTTTACCAGTGCGTATCTGGGGCGTGGACACCTATTGCCGCCCGTTCATGCAGTTGGCCAGCGTGCGCAACATCAGCAGCATCGGAGCAGTGCTGCAGAATGTCCGTGCCCACATTAAGCCCGGGGAGATTCTGGACGTGCAGTATGACGGAATGAAGGCGCAGTTCCGCGTGGTTTGGACCGGAAGGCCAGGCACGATTGAGGCGGGCGAATTGGGACTGGAACGCCTACCGGAAGAACCACACTTGTGGGATGTAGATCCGGCGCGGTGTGGTCAAGTCGTAGGCAACGGGTAAGGACGATCCAAGCGAGCATCAGAAAGTAGTGGGACCCGCAAGCCGCGGGTCCCATTTTTTCTTTAGAACTTAAGCACAATGCCAGCCGAATAACGGAAATGGTTCTGACTCTGTCCGGCGACCCGGGTCTGCAGGAAATCAGCTTGCGCCAGGCGAATGCCGAAATGCTGGCTCACGCCAACGTCGAATCCGCCACCGGCGGCCCAGGTGAAATCCGTTTCAGATCCGCTTAGACCGGCTGCACTCGCACTGAGACGCCCACCGCCAAACAAAGCGTGAGCGAATGGTGTAACCCGCGAGGTATTGGGGAAGCGGACCGACGGCCCAAACATAAAGGTGTACAACCTCGCAGTAACTCCGGAGGGCGTGCCGTAATTTCCGCTGAAATCGGCGGTGATGCCCAAGTTGCGAGTGAAATATCCGCTAGCAGCTGCGTTCCACCCCTGAAGAGTAAATCCATCCACCCCAGAAATCCCCGTGCTGGCGTGAAGATATTGGTACCCTCCAAAAATTTCTCCTTTCGTTTCTTGCTGGCTGAACGCCGACAAAGAGCAAAGCGAAATCATTGCGCACACCACAACAAGCTTGCGTAACATTTGGGCTCCTTAGTGAAAGTTATGAGTATCGCTGTGGCCGGTCAGTACCACTCGATATGTACAGCCGGGGCACAATGAAAATCATAGAGAGCACACTTGGAAAAGCCGGGTGATGGTGGTCACGGGCTCGGGTGAGAAGGTTGTTCGAAGGAGCACTCCCTTTGGTCATCCCGGAGGAAGTGCTCGGGTTCCCATAAGGAAAGGGCGGCCGAAGCCGCCCTTAAGAATGGGAAAGATTGCGGGCGAGGACGCCCACGCTCCAGCTGCACTAGGTTCCTTCGGACCATCCT
>QIAI01000246.1 GCA_003224995.1 Acidobacteriota bacterium | reverse complement strand
GAAGGCTACTCAAGATTTCCCTCCGCGGCGCATGCGCAGGTAGGACTGAATGAAGCGTTGCAGGTCGCCATCGAGTACCCGGTCGACATCGCCAGCTTCTTCCTTGGTGCGATGATCTTTCACCATGCGGTAGGGCTGCAGTACATAGGAGCGGATCTGGGAACCGAAGTCGATGTCGAGCTTGGTATCTTCTATTTTTCTCGACGCTTCGCGTTTCTTCTCCAATTCCAACTCATAGAGCTTGGAACGGAGCATGCTCATGGCGCGGTCGCGGTTCTTGTGTTGCGAGCGCTCGTTCTGACAACTGGCAACCAGTCCGGTAGGAATGTGGGTAATGCGCACCGCAGAATCAGTGGTATTGACGTGCTGTCCGCCTTTTCCGCTGGAGCGATAAGTATCGACCCGGAGATCCTCCGGCTTGATGATGACTTCGATGCTGTCATCGATTTCTGGCGAAACGAAGACGCTGGCAAACGAGGTATGGCGCCGCTTGGCTTGATCGAATGGAGAGATTCGCACCAGGCGATGCACGCCGATCTCGCTGGTGAGCAGGCCGAAGGCATACTGGCCATTCACGCCGAAGGTGGCAGACTTGATGCCCGCTTCTTCGGCGGGCTGGTAGTCGTACAACACGGTCTGGAAGCCCTGGCGCTCTGCCCAGCGCAAGTACATGCGCAAGAGCATGTCGGCCCAGTCCTGGGAATCGACTCCGCCCGCGCCGGCGTGGATGGTGACAATCGCATTCAGCGCGTCGTTTCCGCCGGAAAGCAGGGTCTCGGTTTCCAGCCGGTCGACGAGTTGCTGCAGGGCGCCGATTTCACGCTGCAGGTCGGCATCCACAGTTTCGCCCTCATGCGCCAGTTCAAAATAAGCGGCGATATCACCGTTGCGGCGGACGAGTTCAGCATCGGTCGAGAGAGCGTCTTCGATGCGCTTCTTCTCACGCATGACCTGCTGCGAACGCTCTGGATTCGACCAGAGGTTGGGATCGGAGGCCTGTTTTTCGATTTCGCTTAGCTGTTGGCGCAGGTTGCCCGCGTCAAAGGTACTCCTGAAGGGTGCGGACTTTATCTTTCAGCGCGGTGTACTGTTGTTCGAGTTCTTCAACCATTGGACTCTGTCTTTCGCTGGGGTGTGAAGCGCACGATCAGCGCTCCTATGGAAATTATCGCACACAGGTAGGCAAACCAGTCGCCGTGCCGCGAGTAAAAGGTGGTTACGCTGGTGAGAGCGTAGGGTGCCGCCAAGGCAACGCGAGTCTTGCGTTCGAGGTGAGCGACAACCCGGCCATAGGGATCGATGGAGGCGGTCAGTCCGGTATTGGTGTCGCGCAGCAGCCAGCGATTGTTCTCGATGGCGCGCATGCGAGCTTGATTCAGATGCTGGGCCCATGCGCCGGAGTCGCCATACCAGCCGTCGTTGGAAATGTTCACCAGCACCTGTGCGCCATCCTTCACGAGTTGACGAACCTCGTTGGGAAAAATGGATTCGTAGCAGATGAAGATTCCAAGTCTCTGATCACCCGCCTGCAAGGGTGCGCGCGAGTTCCCTCGGGTGAAGTTGCCGACCGCCTGCGTGAGTCCGCCAGCGAACGAGAAAAGCGAAGGAAAGGGCACGTACTCACCAAAAGGCACAAGATGGATCTTGCTGTAGCGTCCATCCCACTGCCCGGTCGGGCTGACCAGAGATGCGGAGTTGTAGACCTTTTGCGGACTGTCCACGCCAATGGATCCGATGACCAGCCAGGACTGAGATTCGCGGGCGAAATTGCTGATGAAATCGCGAAATGCAGGATCGTTGGTCTGGAAGGGTGCGGGCGATTCCGGCCAAATGATCAAGTCGGGATGCTGCCGGGAAGTGGGGGTTGGATGCAAGCTGAGCGCGGAAAATTCCCGCAGGGCGGCCTGAGTTTGATCGTCGGTCCAAGCCTCTCCCGCTTCCGAAAGATTCTGCTGCAGCAGAACCGCAGTGCGATCCGCAGCAAGGGGGGGAAGCTGGACCCAGCGTCCAGCCTGCAAAAGAATCATCGCGGACACACTCGCGAGCAGCAGGGTCTTGCGACGAGTGCGCGGCAGGAGGAATGCTGCGGCAATGGCAACGTTGACCAGGAAGATTTCAAACGATAATCCGTAAACCCCAGTCACGCTTGCGATGCGAGTCAGCGCAACATTGTCCACTTGCGTGATTCCCAGCAAATCCCAGGGGAAACCGCTGATGCGGGTGCGTGCGAGTTCTACAGCCACCCACAGTAAAGGCGCGCAGACAAGTGCCAGGCGATTCGAGTCCTTGCGCGCAAGCAAGCTGAGGAGAAAACCAAACAGCCCATGGTAGAGACCGAGGTAGAGGGCGAATAACAGCAGCACGAAAAGGCCGACAGGCGCGCTCAAGCCGCCGTACTGATGCATGGTGTCGTAGACCCAGTAGCAAGTCCCCAGATACCACAGTACGCCACAGGCATACCCCAGCAGAAATCCTTGCCGTGGAGTAGCGGGAAGGGTCTTCTGCGATTCGTTGAGTTGGATGGTGTCGGGATAGCGGGCGTGCAGGATGGCGATCAGGAGCGGAGCAAACGCAATCCAGGAAAAAATATACAGGCCGGGAAGAGGGAAGCTCAGGATCTGCAAAGCCGCCGATAGCAGCACCAGCAGCCAGGCTTGGTTGCGAATTTGTCGCACGATGGAAGAATAACAAATTGAGTATTAGTGCTCGGGGCGGATCTGTTCGGGTTTCCGCGTTTTTAAAGATTTTAACCCGAAGTTCGCGAAGAAAAGCCGCGAAGGACGCGAAGGAAGGCGCGGCATGGGAGGTTCGTGTTTCTCTGGCGAGCTTCGCAGTTTCTTGCGAGCTTCGGTTGCTGCGAACTTCGCGGTTGCTTGCCAACTTTGGTTCTTTGCCTTGAAATTGATGATGAGAGCAAGGTGCTTACCGGGAAGCGTCACGACTCAGAAAAGATTCCAGCACTTCTCCGTGCCTCCGTGTCTCCGTGGTGGATGTTCGCACGACTATCTCTCTGACCAATCATCTGGGAGCAGGGAATAAACACCTACCACGGAGGCACGGAGTCACGGAGGGAACTTCTCTCATACGCTCCGGCGCAATCATTCCTCAATCTCGTACCGAGAAACTTCGCCATTTTCTTTGCGACCTTCGCGGCTTTTCTTTGCGAGCTTCGCGGTT
>QIAI01000245.1 GCA_003224995.1 Acidobacteriota bacterium | reverse complement strand
ATTTCGAGCGGAACGTGGCCGAAGCCACACTCACTGGTGAGCAGGAGGCGGTCCGCGGAAAAATATTCGAGGGCTGGCTGCACGCGCTGCCGGATGACTTCCGGCGTTTCAATCACATCGCTCCGCTGATCGATAACACCGAGAGAGAGGTCGCCTTTAAAGTCCCATAGTCTCCACAAGTCCATGAGGTTGTAGCCGAGCGTGCAATGCTCGAGTAGCACTTCATCGATGTGAACGAGGCGAAACCCAGGCACGAGATCGGTATATTTGGTGAAATAAATCCGCTTGCGCCGTGGGTTGCCGCCGCAGATGTGAAGGGCGACACGAACGCGCGGGAGTGAGTCGATCAGCTCGTTGAGGATCGCGGCGGACCAGCAGATGTCTTCGGGGGACTCCGTCCACATTGGCTCGTCGAATTGAATGTAGTCACATCCTTGGGCGATGACTTCGCGCAGCTCCTCGGCGAGAACCCTCGCATAGGCGCGACAAAGCATTTGCTCGTCCGGATAAAGATCAGGTCGCTGGTTGACGCTGAATCAGCTTCCAGTTGTGAGCCAGTTCGAAACGCGGATTGTTGATTTCTCCGACAACCCGTGCGCACTCGATGGCAAAGCCCGCAGTGCCAAAACTCTGCTTGACCATGCTCTCAAAAGTCACTCCATCGAGACGCTTTTGATAGAAGTAGTACATGTTCTCCCGATAGCCCTCGCCATCACTGATGACGTCAAGGCCGAGATCCGCTTGGTCGCGCGCCGCCCAACGGATGAGGGCGTCGATCTCAGAGCGAGAGAGCGTCGGCTTCTTCATGGTGTCCTCGACGCTGGTGTTACGCGGGTAGCTGCCGACAACGGTGCTGGTAAATGGATTCATAGTCAAACCTCAGACCGGGAGCAGACCTGCAGCCGCACGTGCCTCGTTAATGTGAGCGAGCACGCCTTGCTCGAGGGGACGCGGAACGAAATCAATCTCTTGAATCAGGCGCGTGCCGTCCTGGTTGTCGATAAGAGGAGTGCCCTCGCGGCTGCTGTCGAAATCAATGTGCGCATCGGGAAGCCACTTCTTCACGATCGCGGCCAGTTCGGCAGCGGTGACACACTGACCGCCGCTATTGTATGCGAAGTGCGCAACCTTCGGCTTGAGCGACAGACGCACGAGCTGCTCGGCGCAGTCATCTTTGTAGATCCAAGTGTCGCGGGTTAGCGGTCCAAATGGAAGCGTGACCGGTTGACCGACAGCCGGCTTGGATGCAAAATGCTCGGCCCACATCACAGCACTGCGTTTGCGGCCGTGGCCGTAGACGACGGGTGGCCGCGTGCAGACAATGCTTGCACCCAGCCGTTCGGCGTAACGCCGCCCCATATGCTCGTTGAGAAGTTTCATGACAGCGTAGGTAAAGGTGTGAGTGGCAGGATCGCAGAAATCATTTTCCGTGACTGGGCGGTTGCCGTAAGGCGCTTGCGACGGGCCGTACACGGTCTCGCTGCTGGTGAAGACCAGCCGCGCGAATTGTCGATGAACCGCCGCCTCGAACATGTTGGTCATGCCAAGGATGTTGACGCTCGTAGAAAGCGAAGTATTCTCGTCCACCAGCGGTCCCATCACGTAGGCGAGGTGGATGGCGTGAGAGACGTCGGGATGCTTGTGAAAGACGGCCATCACGTCGCGAAAATCGCTGACATCCATGGTTACGGCGTCGAATTCGGCAGAGCCACCAGCCGCAGCGTGCAAGTCTGCGACGGCCTCCGCGTTCAGCGAATCATCGGCAGAAACGGTCGAGATACCGCGAGCCAAGAGATTACGAACCACCCTCTGGCCAATGAAGCCGAGGCCGCCGGTTACGAGAAACTTCATGCTTTAACCTTTTCGTTGTTTGCTAAGAATGAACTTCTGACAGATTGTCGGAATTCGCCGTCTGCCGCCGCATCCATTAAGTGCCGCCCAACGGCGTCCGGTTCTTCAGAAAACGCCCGGAACGACGGCGTCCCCAAGACTATGGCGGAGTGCTCGCGGGTTTGGCGAATTTGTCGTCCGTAATCGGAGCACCCGGTTGCGACTGTTCAATCTGAATCGTAAAACGTGTGTTAGGACCAGCGACGGTCCAGCGGTAAGGGGTTTTCACGCCGGCTTCTTCGCGATAATCCGAGTAGTCGATCTGCAGCGGGTTGCGACCGAGCGGCGTCTGCACGTAACGCAGCATGCGCACCAACAATCCTGACTCCTGATCAAAATAGAGATCCACGGACGGCCAGTTGTCGCGCATTCCAACCACCCGGTAGGCCAAATGACCGTAGATCTGTTCCTGCTGTTGCACGCGTGACAGTTTGAAAAGCTGCCTGATCGTGGCGGGGAAGAATAACTCTGCGTCCAAAGTTGCGCCATCCAACTCCGATGGGCCCATATCGTGCACCCCGTGGCTCGATGTGCTCAGCCAGCCCTCTTCTCCGTTAATGGCCGTAATGCTGTCCGCCCCGGGAAAATGCACCGTAGTCACTCGTTTCGCGGGCGCTTTGGCTAGGATCTCGACCGGAAAGTGTTTCGCTCCAACAGTCAATGCCCCTTTCTGAACGCGAGTCGAAATTGTAGCTGCTGCATCGGCACCTCCGAGCGCTTGTAGATACCTTTGGAGGATTTCATCCGCGCTGGGAAGGCCCGCAGTATTCGCGCCGAGACTCAATTCCGCCTCCGCGGCGATGTGGCCTTCTTCCTCGTTGATGGTTGGTATTGCTACCGGCTTGCGTGCGCCCCGATGACAAGCGAAGCAGGTCACCTTTTGCTGGCCATCAAACGAATCCTTATTAATGGCAAACATCATCCGCATCATCTTGCGTGCCGTCTGCTTAGTTTCCTTGTCATCCTTTTCAAACGCGTTCTCCAAATGACAGAAATCGCATTGCACCCCCAGGGAGGCCTTGATGAACTGCATGGCCGGAACGAGTTGGTCAGCAGGAACGTCTTTGAGCACCTGGATGTTCTTGTAAGCCTGCTCCGCCGTCTTCGAAGCTGCGTTACCGCCAGGGGATTTGACCGACTGAGCGTGGACCCAAGCCGCATGCCCCAGAACTGTCCCAGCCACACACGCAATAAGGAGTACTGGTTTTAAACGCATGTCA
Source organism: Acidobacteriota bacterium (assembly GCA_003224995.1). Taxonomy (GTDB): domain Bacteria; phylum Acidobacteriota; class Terriglobia; order Terriglobales; family Acidobacteriaceae; genus Gp1-AA133. The sequence goes on along the minus strand of QIAI01000245.1, from coordinate 1,034 downwards.
CACCCTCGGTTGTCCTCAGTTCTCGACAGGAACGCTCCGCAACTCGGTCGCATTCGGCAGATCAAGGGCTGGACGGAAGCCTCGTGTCGCGAAATAGAGTACATAGACGTGGCAGCAGAATGGAACCAGAAACGCATAGCGGATATTGCTCACATCCGAGATGTAACCCATCATCGCCGGAAATACGGCGCCGCCAATAATGGACATGACTAACAAGGAGGACCCCAACTTGGTATGGGGCCCAAGATGCTTAAGACTCAGAGCGAAGATGGTGGGAAACATGATGGAATGAAAGAAGCCGAGCAGAACCAATGCCCACATGGGGGCCACTCCGGTCCCAAGCAACACGATCGCAAATTCGCGGCATGTTTCTCTGGCATCCCAGGCATGCTGTATTGTGCGAAGCGGATGACGAAGCTAGCCACACCCACCTGGGCGCCCACATAGAAAAACTGGGCCAGCACGCCTTTGAATAAATGCTTGTACGGCCACAACGCGAGCAATCCCTTAGCCGCATCCGGATCCTCCTCCTCGGGTCCATCTTCTTCGCGTACTTCGGGTAAGTGAGCAAAGAAAATCAGGGCCGCAACAGCGAGGAAGAGGCCAGCGATTACCAGGTAAGGCAGCTTTACGGTGGCTGCTTCTGCAATCTCGTAAGCTTGCCGTTGAGGCGGAGTCATGGCGGCCAGCTGGGCTCGCGAATACTCCACTCCAGTGAGGATGAAGGCCGCACCAACGATGGGCGTCACTACGGCGCCCACGGAATTGAACGATTGAGCAAGGTTCAAGCGCCGCTCGGAGCTCTCGGGCGGGCCAAGGATGGTCACGTAGGGATTCGCCGCCACTTCCAGAACTCCCTGCCCGCATGCCATTACAAATAGTGCGAACAGGAAGAAGCCGTACAAGCGTATAGACGCCGCGGGAACGAACAACAGGGACCCGGTGGCGCACATCAACAGGCCCACCAGAATTCCCCTCTTATAGCCGATCCGTTCCATCAGCCAGCCCGCCGGCAGGGCTGCCAGAAAATAACC
>QIAI01000244.1 GCA_003224995.1 Acidobacteriota bacterium | reverse complement strand
ACATTCCGCCGGACACGGCGGACAAAGCGATCGAGGCCTCAGCCGCACGCAGCGGAAGCGAGGGAGGCCGTTCTGGACGATCGCTGAAGGACTGCCCCGTCGTGTTGAAGGCATCCGGATCATTCACGAAAAAATTGCGGTGCATATAGAAGCGGGCAGCAATGCCTGTTGCAGCGTCCTTTGTTCTCTGAAAACTGTGCCCTGTGTCGGTGGAGACCCGCCCTGTGTCGACCAGTCCCACGGGATTAAGCATCGGGCTTCCGTCTTTGTCCAAAATCACTTCATCACCCACGCTGTCGCGAATGATTTGCAGTCCGATGCGTTGCGCCTCGAGGGCGGTCGTATCGGGCCGGTAACGGTGGCCCTCGATTGCGGTGGTGTCCATAAAATCGAATTTGAAGAACCGCACTCCCCATTCGCGAACCAGAGTCTTGTAGGTCTGACGCAGATACTCCTGGGCTGCAGGATGCGTCGTGTCTAGCGTGTAGATCACATCCGATTTCTGATTCCAGGCGGACTAGCCAATCCTTGTGGTGTTCGTAAACCCACGCCCGGCTCGTCACTTCGAAGGGAGCGGTCCATATGCCGAAGGTCAGGCCATCTCCCGTGATACGGCGTGCGACGAACCGCATGCCATCGGGAAACTGCGTGGAATCGGCTGTGGTGTACTCTCCACGCGCATACTGATAGCCCTCATCAATCTGAAAATATTCGTAGCCGAGTGACTTCAAATGTTCGGCCTGCCAGTCCGCATTCGCCAAGGTCTCGCCTTCGTTGATCGTGCCGTAAAAGGCCGTCCAACTCCACCAACCGATAGGAGTCTCAGTCGAGACGCGCGCGTGGTGCAGGCGCCGAATCGCATCGCCATAAGCCAGCAGCTGATTGTGGTAATCCGGCCCTGCTTGGAGCATCAGGCGCTCGGATTTGATGTCTGCTCCGGGCTCGACAGAAAGGCTCAATTCGATCTGATCCTCCGCAGGATTACTCTTTAGATCGAACTCCTTTTGAACCTCGGTCGTTCCCGTGGAGTCAACGCTGAAAGATTCGATCTTCGTATCGTCTCCAGAACCCCAAGCTTGCAAAAGGAGCAAGGTCAGAAATCGGTCTGAGGTCAGCGCGCCGACGAAAAGACTCTGCTTGGTCTCGCGGTTGTAGATCAGTTGACTTCCGGCGCCGCGATGTATTCCTCCGGGCGCCTTCCCCAAGTCGTAGATTTGTAACTTAGGCCAGTCTTCGCTGAAACTGTCAGACAGGATTCGATCGGCGAATATTTGGCCACCCAGATTGAGTACCGGCTCCCCGATTGCCTCCAGGCCTCGGATGGCCTGCACGCTCACTTCCTTACCAGTCGTGTTCCGCACTGTCACCTGGACGCTCGCATAGGGACGCTGGTCATAAAGCTGCACGACGTAGACCAGATCTGCTTTGCCTTCGAGTCCCGTGCAAGTAACGGTTATCGCCCGGCCCGAACCGAGATCGTCGGTGAATGTGGACTGGGAAGCCTGGTGGTGCGGATACTCGCTCGAACGCAGCCACTGGTGATTGACTTTTGCTGCTACACGGCTGGTGAAAATGGGCTGGCCTCTCTGCAGCCTCAGCTGATACGACCCGGCTTGAGCATCTAGCGTCAGCGACAGTTTGTCGCCCGTCAATTGCTGGCCCGCGCAGGGCACGGCGACAATCAAAGCCCCGGTGATAATCGCGGCCCCCACCTTGCAGAGCAGTCCGCATGTCCTTTTCGACACGGCGCAAGCCTCCCTCCAGTCTTACAGCGGCCAATACTATACCGATGACGCATAATGCGAACAGGTGAACGAAGTAAGACCGCTCACTCTGCTCCCACCGATCGAAACGCTGATGCGGTAATCAGAGAGCAGGCGGCAGCCTATCAGCGGAACTTCTCGGGATTGCTCCGGAAATAACGGGCACCCGCACCCGCTGGTAGAATATCGGCTATGTGGGGACCCGCGGCTTTCCTGTGCCCACGTACGCGGGTCGTGGCTTGACAATGTCCAAATATCTCTTTGGCATTTATTTCCTCGATGTGGACGAGCGAAGGCTTCTTCGTGATAACGAGGAAATCCGCCTCCGAGGCAAACTGTTCGACACTCTTCGCGTGCTGGTGGAGAATGCCGGCAAGCTCGTGCGCAAAGACGCGTTCATGGAGTCGGTATGGCCGGACTCCGTTGTCGAAGACAACAATTTGGACTATTGCATTTCGCAGCTGCGGAAACTCCTCCATCCGGCTAAGTACATCGAAACCGTGCCACGACACGGCTATAGATTCGTTGCCGAGGTCACCACACCGAACGCTCACGGCCGATTAATCCAACTCGAGCCAGCGCTGCAACCACCGAATGCTCAAAATCAACAAATCGGATTCTTCACCACGAGCGACGGTGTTCGGATCGCGTACCACATCGGAGGCCAGGGGCCGGTGCTGGTGCGGACGATCCACTGGCTGAATCACCTGGAGTTCGAGTGGGAAGCACCGTTGCGGAGGCAGTGGCTGTCGGAGGTCATGCGTCACAACACTCTGGTGCGCTACGACCAGCGCGGCAGTGGGCTCTCGGACTGGAACGTCAGCGATTTTTCATTCGAACGTACTGTCAAGGACTTCGAAGAACTGGTGGATGCCGCTGGCCTGGAAAAATTCTCCATCCTGGGTGGCTGCCAGGGGGCCGCGGTGGCAATTGCTTATGCGGTGCGCCATGCGGAGCGGGTAACGAGACTGATCATCAACGGAACGTTCGCGAACGGCTGGCCGGCGCTGGGTCCTGGCGCACAAGAACACTTGCAGGCAATGCTGACTCTGATCCGTTCCGGCTGGGGACGCGATAATCCGGCGTTCCGGCAGTTGTGGACGACGCTATTTCGGCCTGACGCGGATTCGGTGGAGGCAACCTGGCTCAACGAGTTGCAGCGAGTCTCGTCCTCACCCGAAAACGCGGCGCGCATGATCGCGGAGTTTCCCAACATCCGGGTCCTCGACATGCTGCCGAAGATCACCTGCCCGACGCTGGTGCTGCATTCGCGTGACGATGGCGCTGTTCCAGTGCAAGAGGGAAGGTTGATTGCAGCACGAATCCGCGGCTCGCGTTTTGTCGAATTGCCTAGCCGCAGCCACATGGTCGCCCCGGGAGATGCGGGGTGGGAGCAGTTGGTTCAGGAGTTCTCGGCCTTCATGGGTTGGCACGAGGGAGTCGTGGAACCAATGGAGGAAATCTCGGCTTCGTAATGGACTCGCATCCTGCCAAGGAAAAAGAGGGCGGCTGTGACCGCCCTTTTCATGGTCGGAATCACGCGGCCGAACTGTGAGTCCGTACGATTCGCTCGTCAGGCCCTGGGTAGGGAGCCAACGATGGAATTAGCTTGGGGACACGCTTCTGATAATCCTGGTATTTCGAGCCATGGACGGTGACCAGGTCGTACTCTTCCCATCCGATCGCCGTGAGAATGTAGACGGATGTAAGCACTGCGAACAGAAGGTGTGCGCCGGTCATCGTTGGAGTAGCCCAGAAGGCGATCAACCAACCCACGTATAGAGGATGACGCACGTAACGGTAGAACAGAGGTGTGCGAAATTCCAGGTACGTGTACGGCTTGCGCGCAAGATACAACGCCACCTGCCGAAGACCGAACAGATCAAAGTGGTTGATCAACAACGTCGCCACGAACACAAGTGCGAAGCCTAGACCGAACACCGTGTTGATGGCGTTTCGAACGACCGGATTTGTGAAGTTCCAAATGATGCCGCCGATTGGTTGCCAGAAGGCGAACAGCGCCATCAGCAAGAGGCTGGAACACAGCACGTAGGTGCTGCGTTCGGCGCTGCGCTGCAAACAGCAGCAGCAGTAGAGCATCAATACAAAGAGCCGGCCAGAACGACATCTGGGCCGCGGAGTCCATCGACTTCGGAACGTACAAATTGCCGATGAATCCGACGGCGTAAACGAATGTCACGAAAAACGCCACGTAACTGACCAGGCCATACACGAACACCATTAAACGTTTTGTCATATCCACCATCCTCTTTTTCGGACCTGCCTTTTGGCCAAGTCCAACGTGAGATGGTGCGAGAATAGCGATACACGATGGGAATGTCCTTTGTCGGTCCTGAAATCTCGCTGAGAGAATTCTGAGAAACAGTGGCGCGGGTGAAATCCGATGGAATGAACTGTTTGGAGTATCAATTCTTTTAAGCAGCTTATGATAATGAACCCGCGGCAAGTCTTGCGCACTATTGTCATCGCGCGCAGATTGTTCCCCACTTGGCGAGTCACGGGCAAGGGGGGAAGTTATCAGTTTTTGGCGACCAAACTCGGTCAGCCAGAGATCTCACATGACACTTTGATTTGAGCTTGCTTACGCGGAGAGGGCCAGACATCTACCGTTCGCATGTTCCTGAGCTTCCTCCGATTCAGCATCCTTGCCTTTCAGATAGGCGAGAGTCACGTCCAGTGATTCGTGGCCGAGCCGGATCCGGATCGTGTTCACTGAAACGCCTTCTTCATGCAGAGTGCAGCCGCGTGAAGGCGACATTATGAAAGCGGAGACTCAAACCGACGATCTCTCGGTCTTTGGGCTTATAGACGAGGTCGCATGTGCCGATCTCCATTGGCTGCGGAAACGCGCAGGTGGAACTGTGAACTCGCGTTTGAACGCACGGTTGAAAGCAGCTTCGGACTCATAGCCCACTTCGGCGGCGATCTGAGCCACTGAATAACTGGTTGAGCCCAGCATCTGCGCACCTAGTTGGAGACGCCAGCGCGTCAGGTACGCCATCGGAGGTTCATTGAGGTAGTGCCGGAAGCGCTCGGCTAGTACCGAGCGTGATACTCCAGCTTCTTGAGCCAAAGCGGCGATCGTCCACGGGTGCGAAGGATTTCGGTGCATTAACGCCAGCGTTTTTCCGACTTCCGGATCGCGGGCGCCGGCCAGCCATCCAGTGTGTTCCGGTGGCAGGTGCGCAATGTACAGCCGCAGTGTTTGGACAAAAAGGGCCTCCGACAGCTTTGCCAGAACCGCCTCTCCCCCGGCCCGGGAAGCATCCGCCTGGTCAACGGAAAAGCGGATCGAGTTTTCCAACCATCGGCCCGAAGCATCATTGCGAATGCTGACTTTAAAGACCCGGGGGAGACCGCTGAGAAAGACTCGGCTCAGGTGCGGCTCGCACGCCATGTAGCCGCACACGAATTTTGTACGTCTCCTCCGCCACCGGAGCGCGCCAACCTCAATCCCTGGGAGAAAATCCGGGCTAGTTCCTGCAACAGGTCAGTAGTCTTGATCGGCCTGCCGTTCTCAATAATGTGCGGGTCGCCATGGGGAAAGATCACGACGTCACCGGCATCCAGACCTAAATGCTCGCCATCTTCCACACGGGCAGAAGCGCGTCCCTCCGTGAGCAAGTGATAGATAATCACGTGCTCCGCACCCGCAGCTACGAAGGGCGCGACCTTGCACGACGCCGGTGAGCGAAAGCTCCAGGGAGCGGAGAACTCCCCGTTGTAGAACATCGCTCCCTGAAGCTTCACCACTTTCAACACTTCGGACAAGACATCCATATCAGTCTCCCGCAGAACGTCGGCAAACCTATCCGGACTCCGGAGCAAGCCATCATACGGGAATTGCGTCCTGGACAAGAAAGCCGGACGTGCGGCCAAGTGCCCGCAGGAATCCAGCCGCATATTAGCTACGCCGAGCACATCCGAAGCAAAGGACTGCTGGTCGATTCAAAATTCAACATACGGGAGGGATGAAGTATGACAGTCATTCAAGAGAGACCGATCAAGGAGGTCCACGCCCAAGCGCCGCAGTTCTGTGCACCGGCTTCAAGGGTAACAAACGTGGACGAGTCTGATCGTACGAGGTACTTGCGTATCGCGTTACGGCTGGTGGGTTTGACCTTCATCGTTGGGATTTACGCACTTGTTATCGTTTGGCCGTCCGGTTGGTCATGGCACACCGGACAGTCGCATCACCTGCCACATTACCTGCAGATGATTCTGGGTGTTTACGCAACCCTGGGCGTATTTCTATTGATTGCGAGCCGCAATCCGCTCGCAAACTTAAGCCTTATCTGGTTCACGGTCTGGTCCAGTATTGTGCACGCGGGCATTATGGCTGCGCAGGCTCTGGGGAACTCTGAGCAAAGAGAGCACCTTTGGGGTGACGTCCCAGCCCTACTGGTGGTGGCCGCAGTCCTTGCGGTTTTGACGCCGCGAAGCACGGCGGCGACCGCCCTTGCCGTAGGCAAGAAGTAAATACTGAAAGACAACGGAGAAAACATGAGCACCAATACAACTGCACCAGAAATCGATGGCCTCAAGACAAGGCTGAAAGAAACCTGGATGGCTGGGGATTACGACCGCTTCTCGCGCTACATGGAGCAAGGCGCACGCATTTTCTACGAACAACTCGATATCCCCGCTGGATGCCAGCTGCTCGATGTCGCTTGCGGCTCAGGTCAGGTCGCGCTATGGGCTGCGCGGGATGGAGTAAAGGCTACCGGCGTGGACATCGCACCGAACCTGATAAAACGCGCGCAGGCGCGTGACAAGGCGGAAGGTCTCAATGCTCGTTTCATGGAAGGCGACGCCGAAGCACTTCCGTTTGAAGACGCCAGCTTCGACGTCGTAACTAGCCTGGTCGGAGCAATGTTTGCTCCGCGGCCGGAACTCGTGGCCCGCGAGCTTTTGCGGGTGTGCAGTCCCGGAGGCACCATTGCCATGGGAAATTGGACGCGCGAAGGGTTCATCGGACAAATGTTCAAAACCTTCGCAAAGTTCATCGCTCCCTCTGGCATGCCGGCCCCGGTATTGCTCAAGATGACGCGGCGCCACTACACCTTCACGTATCCCTTTCCGCCTGCCGAAGTGGTGGAGCTCTTTCGTCAGTACTATGGCCCCACCAATCGCGCGTTCGCGTCGCTCGACCAAATGGCCGCGCTAAAGCTCCGCGAGGAACTAGAAGCATTGTGGTCCGAGCACAATCGCGCGGGTGACGAGTTGACTGAAGTTCAGGCAGAGTACCTGGAAGTCATTGCAACTCGCGCGTGATATTCCGGTGAATGGCAGATTCCA
>QIAI01000243.1:1362-4561 GCA_003224995.1 Acidobacteriota bacterium | reverse complement strand
ACATCAATCTGGTGAACGGGAATCTCGGCCTTGAGGGCGTGAATGGCGAAGTGCGCGTGTCCTGCGTGAATGGTCGCCTCTCGGCGCGCAAGCTGGGCGGCCGTGCGGAACTCTCAACTGTGAATGGCAAGCTGGAAGCCAGCCTCGACCGACTCGCCTCTCCGGTAGAGGTTTCTTCGGTGAATGCCTCCGTGCTGCTTACGTTGCCTTCTGACGCCAAGGCAGATCTCGAGGCAAGCACCGTGTCCGGGTCGATTTCCAACGACTTCGGAATCCGGGTCTCAAAACATCGCTGGGTAGGCAACGATCTGAATGGCGAGTTGGGTGGCGGCGGCCCCAGCGTTCGCGTGAGCAACGTGAACGGCAGAATCGAAATCCGGCACGCGAACGACAATCGCCCCTTAAGCCCTGCAAAGAGCCTCAATCGTGACAAAGATGACGATGACGATACGATCTGAGCTGGGTGAGAGCAGGAACCTTTAGAATTGTTGTCTCATCCCAGTTGTGGATGAAGGGATTCGCGATGACGAATCCTCGTCCAGCTTAGGACCGATTATCTGTAAATATTTCTTCAGTACACCGTGTATCCCGGCGCGGGCGTGCGAAAGTCTGGCTTGGTCGCGATGAGCAGCAATGCTCCGATTCGTTTAAAAGCCTTCAGATCGTCCAGGCTGCGAAATGACTTCGTGACATAGTCGTCCGGAGTCGGCGTGTCATCAGGAATCTGCCTGTATTCCACATTCTCAAACGAGTGCTTGCTGAGCAATTCCACGTACTCGGCGGCAGAACGCACGTGCACCGGAACCTTCAGCTTGTCCACCCACTGCAACGAATATGGATTGTCACGATATAGATTGATGAGGATGTATAAGCGTCCCTTGGGCGCCATCACGCGAAAAAGCTCGGCCAGCGCGCGATCCTGATCGGGATAGTAGTAAAAGGACTCCACGGAAAGCACCTTCTCGAAGAAATTTTCCTCCCACGGGATCTGGGTCGCCGAACCCCACACATACATTGTGTTCTCAAAGTCCTTCGAGGCAGCGCGCGCCTGACGGATCATTTCGTCTGAAATATCGACCCCCACCACCTGCCCGAAGCCTTCAGGACCATCGGCCACCAGCCTCGCGAGAAGGCGCGTTGCCCATCCTGAGCCGCATCCCAAATCCAGCACCCTTTCCCCCGGGCGCAGATTCATGAGACGCAAAGTCTTCTCGGTGATGGCGAGATGATGATTCCGCATCTTCTCGCCCTCGCCGGCTTCAGCCCAGCGATTGAATTCCTTTTGCAGGTTCTCATCGGAAGTTCTTTGCTTCTCAAACATCACGTGTTTTCCTCTCTGAGCTTCGGGCTTCGAGCTGCGAGCTTCCGCCACAGCTTCGAGCTGCGCGCGAATTCTACGATCGAAGCTCGTAGCTCGTCGCTCGTAGCTCGTGCTCGAAGCTCATGGCCCCCAGTTCCTCTCCTATGCTACATTTGCCATCCAGATGGCACCAAGCCCGCCGGCGCCGCAACCAGAACCGTTGCCTTCTCTCCTGTACTGCCCGCAGTGCGCTCGCGAAGTAACGGACCCATTGACGTGTGGCGATTGTGCGGCGGTCATCTGCCGGATTTGTGGCTCGGTGCTGGAATCTCCCGACGAACTCGGAATCGGATAACTGATGGATTTTCCGGCGCTAGAACAGGAAACGAATCCCAGCTCCTCGGACGCAAAGTCCGGCCTGATACGCGGGCTTTCGCTGCTCGACTCGGTTTTGCTGCTGGCGGGCGGCATCATTGGGTCTTCGATTTTCCTTACGGCGAAAGACATCGCCGGGCCCCTTCCCCATCCCGCGCTATTCATGCTGGTATGGGTGATGGGCGCCTTGATTTCCTTGTGCGCCGCATTTGCCTTCGCGGAGTTGGGTTCGATGTTTCCGGATTCCGGAGGGCAATACGTTTACCTGCGCGAAGCTTTCGGAGACCTGATTGCCTTCCTGTACGGATGGATGCTGTTTGCGGTCGCGAATGGGGGCACGATTGCCGCGCTTTCAGTGGCCTCGGCCGCGTATCTGAGCGCCATTTTCCCGGCGATTTCTCAGGACCATGTGGTTTTCACAGCAGCCGGAATCACGCTGACTCGTACCCACGTCGTAGGGCTGATCTCCATCGTGGTCGTCACCTGGATCAACGTGGTCGGATTGCGCCGCGGTGCCGTCCTGCAAAATGTCACGACTTGGGCCAAATTCGTTGCCATGGCTGCGTTCGTGCTCCTGGGTTTCCTGATCGGCAAGGGGAGTTGGTCAAACTGCACGCTGCACGGAGGGAATTCCGGCATCGCGATGGGCATGAGCACGGGCCAATTGATCTCCGCTTTAGGAATCGGACTCATCGCGGTGTTCTGGGCATATGACGGTTGGGTGTACATCACCTGGGTGGCGGGCGAGGTGAAGGACCCACGCCGCAACGTACCCCGAGCCATGGTGCTCGGCATCCTCGTGGTGGCGGTTGTGTACATCGCGATGAACATGACTTACGTATTTGCGATGCCGCTGACGGAAGTTGCCAAGCATGACACCATCGCAGCAGCGGCGGCAGAAAACCTGTTCTCTCCCCGAGCGGCGCACTGGCTCTCGGCAGTGATCGCACTCTCCTGTTTCGGAGCTATGGCCAGTTGCACGCTGTCAGGAGCGCGCGTCTACTTCGCCATGGCGCGCGACGGAGTGTTCTTCCAGCGCATGGCGCAAGTTCATCCCAAGTGGCGCACCCCGGCGCTCAGCCTGATCGGACAAGGAGCATGGGCGTGCCTGCTGACCGTGAGCGGTCGCTATGACCAGCTGTACACGTACGTGATTTATGGAATGGTGCTCTCTTACACGCTTACCGTGATCGGGCTGTTTGTACTACGGTGGAAGCGTCCCGAGATCCCACGCCCCTATCGATGCACCGGGTACCCATGGCTGCCTGCCATCTATATCCTGCTTGGCACATGGTGGACGATCAATACCATCGTCGAGCGTCCCAAAGAGGCGCTGGCCGGAACCGTCATCGTGCTGCTCGGAGTTCCTGGCTATCTCTACTGGAAACGCCAAAGCCGGAAAGTGTCTTCGTAATTGCAACTCGCCGGTGTGGGATTGTTCCGTGCCCTCCCCATAGTCGATGGTTCCTATTGCGGCAGGCCGCCGGTTCGCACTTGGACACGCAACTTCACCACTCCAATTTC
>QIAI01000243.1:0-1344 GCA_003224995.1 Acidobacteriota bacterium | reverse complement strand
AACCTGATCGAGTTTTTTGGGCGGCGTGGTCAACTCGATCTCGATAGGAAAAATATCTCCCGGAGAAAGCTTGTAATGGGGCAAGGGATTCTTCAAGGCCCAGCCCTCGGGCAGCGTCATCGACAGAGTGACCTCTGCCGGATCTTTATCGTCATCGCGCAAAATGACCGGAAACTGCAGAACCGTTCCAGCCGCCACCGCGATCTCCGGGACGGGCGGCTTGGGCAATTCGTTGAGGTCATGCGCGGCCCAGAAGTCCTCGTAAAAGTTCCAGGGCCCACCGATTTCGAGCGAAAGACCTTTGTGGGTCTTGGGATTCGGACTTGGCAGACGATCGAATGGAGGAGCTTGCGGCTGAATTCCTTCGAACACGTCGCCGGTTGGCGTCCCCTGCACGAGTGATTTCCCATAAATCAATTCCACCGGGGTGGCCCAACTGTCCTGATCGGCGCCGGCAAGTTTTTCCAGTTGTTCATCGTTCAAGGATTGCAGTTTCTCGATGTAGGTGCGGTATTGGGTGAGATGAAAGCGAAAAATGTCCATCGAAACACGCCAGTAGGGAATGTGACGTGACGGCGAAATGCCGGTGGTGGGATACTGCGGCCCTTTGCCTTTGATGAGCTTGTCGTCGGTGGCATCGGAGAAGAAGTAAATCTTCTGAGGTTGCCAGGGCTGCAATCCTTCGAGCAAGGTCTCGTTGACCTTGCGCGGCTGTGCCAGTTGCGCCGGGAACACCGCCGAGTCTCCAGCACTGTCGAAGGATTCGACCGCCAGCACACCCGCAGCCTGGTGATCCCCGTGATTCTCGCCGATGAAAATGCCCGGAAGCCAACTGAGGATCACGTTCGGACGCGTGAGGCGCAGGATCCTGACTACCTCTTCCAGATTGGTGCCGTGCCGCCAATTCGCGAGCGACTGCAGCACATCCTGGCTCGGCGTGTCTTTTCCTTCCAGGAACCAGACGTTCTGAACGCCCAATTGAGTCATGGCATGGCGGAGTTCCATTTCGCGCACCGCGCCGAGGGAAACCGCGCGCTCCCGTCCCATGTTGTTGTGGCCGGCTTCGCCATGGGTCAGATAGACGGCGGCCACTCGCTTGCCCTGGTCCAGCAACTGCGCTAGATAGCCGGACACGCCGGTTTCATCATCCGGATGCGCGACGATCAGCAGCACGTCCGCCTTCATCCGGTCGTCGGCCTTGGGCAGGGTGCGAGGCGCTTCGGCCTGGGCTGCAGTTTGTGCCGCGATCCTGAAAGAGAGTACGAGAACAAGCGCAAGGACGCGCCGGACGCTCATCATTTCTCCATGAACTCAAGATTAACTGGTATTGGACGGCACGCTGCG
>QIAI01000242.1 GCA_003224995.1 Acidobacteriota bacterium | reverse complement strand
TGCGAGCCGCATTCGATCACTTACAGAAGCAGATCGACCGATGTTGCGAAGAAGAAAAACTCGTAGCGTAAAACCTGACTCATTTACACCAGATTCTGAAATGCAAGTACTCCTAGAGGAAAGGGTATTGGGCAACCCACCGCAGGACCCAAGTGGCTTCCAATAGCTAACTTCCGAGTCGACCACACGTCCAGAATCGTCGGATCCGCTGCAAGGCCATTCCTTTGGGGATATAATGCCGCGCACGGATGGCCCTCTCCTCTGGCACAAAACTCGGCCCGTATGAGATCGTCGCTCCGCTAGGCACAGGCGGCATGGGCGAGGTCTATCGTGCGCGGGATACGCGGCTGGAGCGAACCGTCGCCATCAAGATTCTTCCCGCGCAGTTTTCGACCGATCCGGTACGCAAGCAGCGGTTCGAGCGCGAAGCGAAAACCATCTCCAGCCTGAATCATCCGAACATTTGCACCCTCCACGATATCGGTCATCAGGACGGGATGGATTATCTCGTCATGGAATGCGTCGAGGGCGAAACACTCGCACGGCGCCTCGAAAAAGGCCCGCTGCCGCTCGACCAGGTCCTCAAGTATGGCGCGCAGATTGCTGACGCGCTGGACAAAGCGCACAGCAGCGGCGTGGTCCATCGCGATCTCAAGCCGGGCAACATCATGCTGACGTCGACCGGCGCAAAACTCCTGGACTTCGGGCTTGCCAAGCCAGCAGCACCGTTAACGAGCGTGGCCACGTTGACGGCAGCGGTAACACAGTCCTCTCCGATGACCGAGCAGGGCACCATTGTGGGAACATTTCAATACATGTCGCCGGAACAGGTCGAAGGGAAGGAACTCGATGGCCGGAGCGACCTTTTTTCGTTGGCAGCGGTGCTGTACGAGATGCTCACCGGCCAGCGTGCGTTTCCAGGGAAGAGCCAGCTCAGCGTGGCTTCTGCAATCCTCGAAAAGGAACCCGCTCCTATCACTTCCCTCAAGCCCATGACTCCGCCGGCGCTGGAGCGTTGCATCAAACGCTGTTTGGCGAAAGAACCTGAGCGGCGCTGGCAGAGCGCTAGCGACCTCGCGGATGAACTGCGCTGGATTACCGAGTCGTGGCAGTCCAGCGCATCTGCCGCAACCGTAGCTCGAGGTAAGCCAAAACTCGCCGAACGGGCCGTTTGGCTCATCGCGGTTATCAGCCTGTGTGCTATCACAATCTTGCTCGCCTATCTTCATTGGCGCGATGTCAAGTCGGCGTCACAAACGCAGGTTGTACGCGCGTTCATCAATGCGCCGGAGAAGACACGTTTCAATTTCACCGGCGACACCGCTAGCCCAGTGATAGTTTCCCCCGACGGAACAAAGCTGGTCTTTTCTGCCAGCGGTTTTCTCTGGATCCGCTTTCTGAATGAGACCGCGCCAAAGCGCCTCGAGGGTACGCAAGATGCCAAGTTTCCTTTCTGGTCGCCAGATGGCCGCTTCATTGGTTTCTCCGCCGACGGTAAACTGAAGACCATGGATATCTCTGGGGCTCCACCCGTCACACTTTGCGACGCGCCCGTTCTGCGCGGTGGGAGCTGGGGGGGCGATGGCACGATCCTTTTTGAGCCGGGCTCTCGCACGGGAATTTCTCGAATCGCGTCCACAGGGGGAAGCCCCGTGCTCGTTACGAAGATGGATCCCGCGCAACACACTACGCACCGATGGCCATTTTTTTTACCCGATGGCAAGCATTTCCTGTACCTCGCCTCCAATCACGCCGACCCGCGCGGTACAAGCACCGAGATCTATGTAGCCTCCCTTGACGGCCAGTTGAACCGACCGCTCGTGCATTCCTCTGGAAGGGCGGAGTACGCTTCCGGCTACTTGCTCTATCTCCATGATGCCACGCTCGTGGCCCAGCCATTCGAGCCAGACAAATTGAAATTCACCGGCGATGCAATCCCTATCGCGGAGAACGTCACCGAGGGCGCCAGCACATGGGGGTCGGTCTTCAGCGCTTCACAAAACGGCGTTCTCGCTTATCAGGCCGGCGGGCACACGGCCCAGAGCGAACTCCGCTGGTACGACCGGCAAGGCAGAAATCTCGGCGCGCTCGGGAGCGGCATTTATTACGGGCCGCGGCTTTCTCCCGACGGCACCCGCCTCGCCGTCGATTTCGGGGATCCCAATCGCGATGTATGGATCTTCGACCTTCGCCGGGGCGTTAAGACCCGGCTCACCTTCGGCGCAATTGACTCCGCACCTGTGTGGTCGCCGGATGGTTCTCGGATCGCGTTCTCGCCGTTGTTTGGCGACACTTCGGACATTCTTGCGAAGAAATCGAATGGGGAAGGCCAGAACGAGACTCTCTATGCCGCCCAGGACACCAAGATTCCAACCGACTGGTCCGCTGATGGTCGCTTCATACTCTTGGACCGCAACCCTACGACGTTGAGTGAGGTTGACGTTCTGCCGCTTGCGGGGAATCGCAAGCCTTATCCATTTGCCCAATCGCAATTCCCCGAGCGTTCCGGCCACTTTTCTTCGGATGGCCGCTGGGTCGCTTACACGTCCCGTGAATCGGGCCGAGAAGAAGTGTACGTGGCGCCATTTCCAGGCCCCGGCGGGAAATGGCAGGTTTCCAGTTCGGGAGGAAAAATGCCGCGCTGGCGAAGAGACGGGCGCGAACTCTATTTCTTCGCCGAGGACGATACGCTTACGGCCGCTGAGGTCGAAGCCAGTCCGAATAAATTCGAAGTAAGAAATGTGCGCCCCCTATTTCGTGTCAGTCTCGCTCCCGAAGCCGGAGAAAGAATTGGATCCTTCGATGTCACCGCGGACGGCACACACTTCATCATCAGCGCAAGCAGCGACGAAGCTCAGCCGCCCATCACCCTGGTCCTGAATTGGCCTGCGGAGTTGAAGAAAAAATGAGGCTCACATCCGGCGCCAAACCCTGGCGGTGTGAGATTGTCACGCCGTGCGGAAGCGACATCACGCTTCGGACAAAAGTCCTGACTCCAATTGGTCGGCCACGAGTTCCTGAGAACATCCGCAAACTCATCGTGCAAATGACACAACAGAATCCGACTTGGGGGCAAGCGCGCGTGGCAGCGGAGCTGTCAGTGAAGTTGGGTATCTATGTTTCTTCACGTACGGTGCGCGCCTATTGGCCTCCAGAACCGGAGCGACAGGGCCACCGGAGGACCTCTTCGCAGAACTGGAGGACGTTTGTCCGCAATCACGCCCAGTCCATCGTCGCGTGCGATTTCCTGGTCGTGATGACAGCACGGTTCCGTACTCTTTATGTGTTTCTCCTGATGGAGGTCGGGACACGGCGCATTGTGCATTGGAACGTCACCGCGCATCCAACGGCCGCGTGGACTTTGCAGCTTCGCGAAGCGATTCCGAGCGATCGTTCCTACCGT
>QIAI01000241.1 GCA_003224995.1 Acidobacteriota bacterium | reverse complement strand
CGTCGAGCAAGTTCTTCGCAACCAGCAGGATGCATGGAACCGGCACGACCTGGAAGGATTCATGGCAGGCTACTGGAATTCGCCCGACCTGACTTTCTTCTCGGGAGCGCAGCGCACGTCGGGATGGCAGGGCGCAATCGATCGCTATCGCAAGGTTTACCAGGGCGAAGGCAAGGAGATGGGCCAGCTGGAATTCTCAATTTTGCGGATTGAGTCGCTCTCGCCGGAAACGGCCTTCGTTCGTGGACAGTGGCATCTGAAGATGTCAGACGGCAAGACGCCGCACGGGCTGTTCACGCTGGTGTTCCGGAAATTTCCGGAAGGCTGGAAGATTGTGCACGATCATACCTCAGCCGAGTGAACGGTCCGTCGTGGGACGAAACGTTTTGTTCTTGGGGTCGCGTTCCTGCGTTGATTTTGCCTTCGCGCAGAAACTACTCGAGCACTCGGATTTGCACGCGAGTTCCTTCTGGCAGCTTCGCGCCTTGAACCACGATCACGCCGTCGCGGACGACGCCGCTGAATTCCTGGCCGCGAAGTCGCGAGGGCGGCGCGGAAGTTGGGACGCTGGAATGTGCGGATGCCTCCATCGAGCGCCGGGCCTGCTCGCCGGTCGTGACATTGGAAGTCTCGCTCCGGTTGCGGCCCATGCCTTTGTCCATGGCGAGATTGGCCAGACGGTCGGCCTCCTGGTTCCCGCCGCGCAACGTATGCTGGATTGAAAACCATTCCAGTTGCGGAATCATCTTGCGGGCGCGCTGGTAGAGCTCCAGCAAGGTTGGACTTTTGACCTTGTACTCGCCGCGAATCTGCTTCACCAGCAGTTCCGAATCCGCCACCACTTTCAGCGCCTTGTGTCCGTGTTCGATGGCGTAAGCCAGCGCTGCGAGTAGTCCGTTGTACTCTGCATAGTTGTTGGTCTGGTGGCCGAGGTATTCGCTCAAGGCAGCGACTTTGTGCCCGGCCTGGTCGGTAATGACGACCCCATAGCCGGCTGGCCCCGGATTGCCGCGCGCTCCGCCGTCTATGTGCGCGATTAGATAGGAATCAGGCTGGGTTTGATTGGGAAACAAGCCCCGGGAACTGCCCGGCAATGCACTCTTGCCACGGAAGGAAGAAGACATCGAAGAAGTTTACAACGGAAGAGTCTTGGAAAAGTTCGCGGCAAATTGGCAAGACTGGAAGCGAAAGATTTCTCTTTCCCTCTACAATCAGGCCACATGGACCACCACACCGTCGCGGCCATCAGCATCGCAGGCACCAGCCTGGACGTGTTGGGCAGCCTTTACCTGGCATACGACTTGTTAGGGGGCCAGCACGGGCCGCTGCGGCTACTCACTCGCGCGGTCACGTACTCCCTGGTGTTCGGTATAGGCTATGGCCTTGGTCTCGGTCTGTTTTTCGGCTTGGCCTGCGGAATTGCGACCGGAGTCACGGTGGCGATTGAACTCAATCGAGCCGCTCGTGGACTGGACCATTACCCGTTGCCCTGGGAAGCGCTGTTCTCGGCGATACGAGGATTCGCGTTCGGGGCGAGCCTGTATCGCTGGCTGGGTCTGGGGTTCGCGACGGCCTTTGCGCTTCTGATCACAATTGGGCAGGTCATGGCCTATTCGCGCGGTATGCGACCGGCCACGGACTACACGGCATCCCGTCGTCCTCGGATTACGCGGCGGCAGTTTTGGGGAACGGTGGTGCGCACGTTGGGATACATCGCGACCGCGCTGATTTGCAGCGCGTTCGTTCACCACATCGAGCACGCCTGGATTTTTGCTTTGCGCGTCGGCTTGGTAACCGGCCTGGTCACCGGAGTAGGCGTAACAATAAATCCGTTCATCGAGTACTATGCAGATAATCTCCCAGAGCGCCGGTTGGGCGTGTTTGGAATTGTGCTGATTCTCTGTGGATTTACCCTGCAGTCGTTGCAGTATTGGCTGGCATTCTTCGATGTGAAGCTGACCTAGTCCCTTCCAACACGTCCTGACTTTACCTTCCGGCGGCCAGCCGTGTGGCCAGCCTCTGCGGCAGGTTGGCGGCGAAGATGCGGTCCTGGGCGCTTTTCAGATTGTAGGGCACGCGCTGAAAGGTGACCGCCCACTTCTCGGTATCGAAAATCGCGAAGGCGGCGCGCCAGTCTCCATCGCGCGGCTGCCCGACTGATCCCGGATTGATGAGATAGCGCACGTCTTTTTTCAACGCGAACTGCGTGGTTTCGTTCTGCCCGATGGTCTTGTAGGGCGGACGGAAGGCGTCTCCGGCAGCGGTTTTAAAAGAGAAGGCGCCCTGCAGGTGGGTGTGGCCGAAAAAGGTGACGGCCAGCGGCAGCGTTGCCAGAGGCGCAAGAGCGTCGTGCAAGGTGACCACGTATTCATCTTCGTCGATGGGCGAGCCGTGCACGAACTGAATTTCAGGAAAATCAGGAATCTGGACGGGACCTTGCGGCAGACCGCGCAGCCATTGCAGATTTTCAGGAGTGAGTTGGTCGCGAGTCCACAGCGCGGCCAATCCCGCGATCGGGTTGAAATCCTTCAAGTCCATCAGGCCGCTGGTGGCTTTGTCGTGGTTCCCGCGGACGAAGTATTTCCCTACTTCCCGGGAGCGATCAATCACTTCGTTGGGACTGGCGCCGTAGCCTACGATGTCGCCCAGGTTGACCACAATGTCATAGCGTTCGGCGGAAGCCAGGCAGGCCTCCAGGGCGTCGAGATTTCCGTGAATATCGCTTAGAACAAGAATGCGCACTCTGCACCGACGAAGGCGGGATTATACGCTGGGACGGGAGCGAGTGCTTGGATTGATTACCGGGCAACGAGCCCAATGTCCCGGCGCTACCTCGACCAGAGGCGGCAACTCGCGGGCACATTCGGATACGCGATCGCCACAGCGCGGCTCAAAGGGACAGCCCGGAGGCAGGGCGGTCACCGGCGGAACGCTGCCCTCGATGGTTTGCAGCGGGCGCGCTCGATCGGTCTGAAGCGTAGGAACGGCCTTTAAAAGCCCGCGAGTATAGGGATGCGCGGGCGCCTTGAAGATAGTTTGCCGGCTCGCCAGTTCCACCAGGCTTCCGGCATACATGACGGCGACGCGATCCGCCACTTGCGACACGACGGCGAGATCGTGCGAGATGAACAGCATCGCCAGGCGGAACTTGGCGCGCAGGCCGGCGAGCAGCAATCATCACGCGCTGGCGCATGCCTCCGGAAAGTTGGTGCGGGTAGTCGCGGGCGCGACGCTCGGCGTCCGGGATCGCCACTTCGTTCATTCCCTCCACTGCTCTGCGCCAGGCTTCGGCTTTCGAGACTTGCCCGTGGGCCAGAACCGCTTCGGCAATCTGATCACCCACGCGCATGACTGGATTGAGAGCGGTCATTGGCTCCTGAAAAATCATGGCGATGCTGGAACCGCGTAGCTGGCGCATCTCGTCGTCCAGTAAAGTGAGCAGGCTGCGGGCGGACTCCTCCCCGTTTCTGAAGCGGATGTCGCCGGAAATTCGCGCCTGCTCAGGCAGCAGGCGCATCAGGGCGAGTGATGTGACCGATTTTCCGGAACCGGATTCGCCGACCAGACCAAGAACTTCGCCTGACCCGATAGTGAAGGAAAGATCTCGTACAGCAACAATCTTTCTGGCGGTTGTAGGCGCGGAGTCCGGCGGAGACTTGGCGGGCCCGGACTTGCCGGGAAATTCGACGTTGAGCCCTCGGACCTCCAGCAGTGCGCTCACAGTGCCATGGTAGCAGGCGGAGTTGAGCGCTCTGCCGTTAGGACTTGCTTACGAGTAGGCTTGGCAGTTCCACCATGGCTAACGAAAATCTTAAACCGCCGAGCACGCAGAGAACGCGCGGAGGACGCCGAGTGAAGTTCTTATAGCGAAGCACTGGGTGCGTTCCTCTTGGCCGACGCGGGTGGTTTGTAGCATCGAGCGAAAAGCATTGAAGCGCGAAGGACGACAGGAAGATCGCGAATAAATTCCTGGCTGGGGCAGATCCCAAAGACGCCCTGTTTCAAATGAATTGGCTGCACATCGGAAAGGCTTCTTTGTTTTCTGGGACTGTCTCGGCCTTTGTCCGGGTGCTGCTAGTGTGGTGTCCCAGAAATAAATAGCATTAGGAAAATCCTGAGTGAAGAGAACCCGTCATTCAAAACACAAGGTCCCTCCACTCCGCTTCGCTCCGGTCGGGATGACAGATTGAAAACACAAGGTCCTTCCACTCCACTTCGCTCCGGTCGGAATGACAGATTTAAAACACAAGGTCACTCCACTCCGCTTCGCTCCGGTCGGAATGACAGATTTAAAACACAAGGTCACTCCACTCCGCTTCGCTCCGGTCGGGATGACAGATTTAGAACACAAGGTCCCTCCACTCCACTTCGCTCCGGTCGGGATGACAGATTTAAAACACAAGGTCACTCCACTCCGCTTCGCTCCGGTCGGGATGACAGATTAAAACACAAGGTCCCTCCACTCCACTTCGTCGGTCGGAATTTGCGGGACAGGACACTAGAACCCCTTGTTCGTGCTCTTGTTCGTCGTGGTCGTGTCTTCTCCGCGAAATATGTCTTCTCCGCGAACCTCTGCGGATTTACTCCGCGCTCTCTGCGGTTTAGGACTTTCTTCTGAGTAGGTTTGCTGATTCATCGATCACTGCCCGAGAATCAGGGGCAAGCCATTCTTGGGATTGCCGATCACCACGATTTTTGAGTTGGCACTTTTGGCAAGTATTTCAGTGGCTTCGATTCCCTTCCATTCCAGTAGGGCCGGGCTAATGCCTTGCGCGACAATCTGCTGAAAGTCGCGAATGCCGGCCGCTTCGATGCGCTTCCGTTCGGCTTCCTGCTTTTCTTTCTGCAGGCGGAAGTTCATGGCCAGCGCTTCCTGCTCGGCTTGCTGCTTGGATTCAATAGACGACTTCAGAGTTTGCGGGAGCTGAATATCGCGCAGCAGGACGTTTTCTACCAGCAAGCCCCGCTTATTCAATTCGGTGGTGAGTTGGTCGCTAATCTGTTTAGCCACCATTTCACGCTCCCCAGTGTAGAGAGCGTTCGCCGTGTGCGAGGCCGTGGCTTCGCGGATCGCAGCACGAAGCGTAGGCTCAACTACCACCAGCTCGTAATTGGAGCCGATCTTCTGGAAGACATCCGCCGCCCGGTTCGGATCGAGATGGTAGATCAGCGAGGTATCCAGATTCATCACCAGCCCTTCGCTCGAGGGCACGCTGGCCGATTCCTTGATGGTTTGAGTCTGAACCGACATCTCATTGTTGGTCTTGAGCGGATTGATCAGGTGAATGCCTTAACTGAACAAGAGAATCACGGCAATGAGCGCCACGAACGCCAAACCAGCCAGCTTCAGGATGGGAGCACCGTTCACGTTGATCACCTTGCCCTGCGGAGTGTTGAAGGTCGTCATCTCGAACACCTCTCCGGCGCAATTTTAGGAGGAATGGAACGCTCCCGTAAGTGGCTTCGGGTGGACCATCGCCGAGTTTCAGAAATTCTTAATCACGCATGATTACTACACGATGACAACATTTCCACATCCGGAGTTTTCGCGAGCGGGCTTGCCCATGCGGGGATCGTCACTGAATCGACGCGAAATTCCGTGATGCCCGCAATCTACCGCGCGGAGCTTGCGAGAGGCATGCACCGAAATTCGGCACGCGCCTGTGAATGAGCTGCACTCGATTGATTCGCAAGAGGATAAAAACGCAGCTTTTCGTTTGACTCTAAAAATAGAAGGAGTAAAAACAACCTCGTTCTTTGACACGTTCTGAAGTTTTTCCGGTTGGTGCGGCGTCCGGGGCTCAAGCGAGATCACTCTCACCGCATTGCAAAATGCAGAGAGAGAAGGTCCGCAAGGGTCTATAGCAAAGCGCTGGTCGAGGAGAACAGGAGCACCCGTCAAAGGCAAGATAGAGTCCCGAGGCGTTGAACTGGTTTGTCCGGTTGGCGGTGAGCCCGGAGCCCGAGCTTAGATCGCACGTTGCAACCCGCAAGGAAGCGACGACAGCAGGTCGGCAAGGGTCAAACGCGAGCTACTGGCCGAGATGAATGAGATCAACACCACCTCGGGACTCTTAGTTTTTACTGCAGGCTCTAGCAATCAGGCTTTAGCAATCGGGCTCTAGCTGCTACGGCACAAGCTATTTTCCTTTTCCATTCGCTCCTCTCCATCTCGAACACGCACTATTTCACGTTTCCGGGGCCGCCCACCGCGTGCAGCTTCGGGATTCTCTCCTCGAGCGACGGCAGTTTCGGAAACTCTGCGTGGGGTTCGCTCTGATACCAGTACGCCACCGAGAAAAAATTATCCGAGCGGTGATTGGCGTGGCCATGTTCGATGGTGGCGCGCAACGATTTCGTGAACGGGATGGGCGAATCCAGGTGAAAGCGGTAGACCGAAGTCCGGCTGCCGGCCTTTTCCGGCCCTTTGACCGGCGCCCCGTAGAGGCCGTAGGCGAATGCCTGTTCTCCGAATCCCCAGGCTCCGAGAAAGTAGTCTTCTGAGCCGGTGCCATTGATGGAAGGACGCTTCTCCCCGTCAATAAAGAACATGTCGTCGCCCTCGCCCCACCAGTGATCCTGGTTCTGCAACACCGACATGGTGACGCCCACGAAGTGGCCATGGCCGCTGGCTTCCATCCAAACGTAGTTGCCTACGCCGTCGAGATTCTTCTTGTCGTTCACGCTGGGATCGCCATTGGAATTCCATTGATCGGTCCAACCCGCGGGAGGATTGGCCTGCCGGTATTGCGCGTGGAAATAGAGTTGATCTGAGGGTAGCGGCTTGGCGTAGGCACGGTAATCGATGTTGAAATAGAAGGCATCGACTTTAGAAGGTCCGTCATTCGTAACCGTGATGCGGCCATGCTTTTGAAACGGCATGGGGAAGAAGCAGTTCAGAGCCTTGTCGGAACCGACGCTAAGCGGGATGGATTGGTAGCGGTAATACTCGCCCAAGCCAAGACCAAAGAAATCGCCAAGCGGCGTCTCGATGCTGGGAGTGGCCTCGCCATCCCAGTAGGCGCGAAGCACAAGCGATTTGAGGTGCATCGGATCGGGGCTGGCGACGGTGATCCAGATATGCGTGAGGAGACCGGGGCCATCGACATCGAGGAGGGTGAGAGTCTGCGCGGCGGCCACTTGCCGGAAATCCGCATTGCCGCCCGTGGTGTCATAGCTGGAAACGCGCTTCTGCACGTAGTCTTTGGCTTGGGGAAGGTCGGCAAGTTGGGACGGGGGATTCTGAGCGAGGGTGGGGATGGTCAAAGTGAGGACGAGCAGTAGTAGGCGCTTCACGGTGCCTCCGAAAGAGAGGCATTCTACTCCGTGTGCAAAGCTCAGGCGGTAAGCTGAATTAAAGACCTGCTCCCAAAAGAATGCTCCGCAACTCTCCTGAACGACTCAGCGTAAGACATGCAAGTGGAACGGTCGGGTACTCGCACGACCTCTCGCGTCGGATATTCATCGAAAGTGCGGCCGTCGAGCATCCTGCCATTGCGAGCCTTTCTTACTCCACCCCACTGCTTGAAGAAGAATGGCACTCCTGCGTCGCGACACTGGTCGCGGATGGACACTACCCATTCTTTGCTCATGGGACGGGCGCCCGGGCCGCTCTCGCCGCCCACGATCACCCAGTTGATTCCGGAGAGGTCGAATTCTCCCAAATCTTCGAGCAGCGGTTCGATCGATAAGAAGCGAACTGTTGCGGGTGCTTGGCGAAGTTCATCGATGCGCCGCAAGCCGTGCTTACGATCTTCGACACTGACGCCCCACCACACATTTTCCTGCTCGGCGGCCGAAAGCAGTTTCCCGCTCAGAAGACTCCGAAGTCTCTCGGCGCGCTTGGTCAGTACCTGATAGGTGTGCCACTTCGTAGTGGCCATCACCCGCGCCACCAACTCGATATAGCCGTCCGGAACTCCGTCTTGAAATAGGTCGCTCATCGAATTCACAAACACTCGTTTGGAAGAACGCCAACTGAACGGTTCAAACAATTTTTCAGGGACAAGCCGCAGATCGAATCCCTGTTCGTAAGGATGGCCTTTAACTCCGCGGAAACGCTCGGCGAAAGTCTCCGCGTAGCAGTGCTTGCAGCCGGGACTAATTTTTACGCAGCCGCGGACGGGATTCCAGGTGGCATCGGTCCATTCGATGTGGGAGTTTAAGGACATCAGTCAACTCCTCTTGAGCGATACTTCTCAAAAATATCCTTAACTATCTTTTCTGCAACATCCACCTGCGACGCAAAAAAGAGATAATAGACCGTAGCTCCCTTGGTATTGCGCATCGGGACTGGTTCCGGGACTCGTTTGAACCCGGCCACTTTCATCAGTCTTTGCCTAAATCCCTCTGCAACCACATCGTTAGTTTCTTTCTCTTCCATGCCGAACAAGCTTCTTTCTGTTGTGTAAGCGATTGATCTCCAAGAATCATCGCCCCAAAAAGCGGTCATGCGCGCAAGGCTTAAAGGCGTCACACGCG
>QIAI01000221.1:2304-5306 GCA_003224995.1 Acidobacteriota bacterium | reverse complement strand
AGAGCGCTTCGAGATGACTCCTCGGCTCGCGTCACCACGCCCTCACCAATGGCAGAGCTCCTTTTACACTTGCGATTGCACTCCGAATTATCGGATTTCATCAGAACCAATCAACCTGAGATCGTTATAAACCGAAACGCAACCCGGGGCTGTGACCCGAGGCACACCAAGGTAGGTTGTGGAAAACGCAGGAATTGACTGATCGTCACAGAAAAGATGTGCGAAGGCCAAAAAAGCAGAATAAAACGATGAAGAATGCATCATCGAGGCCAGGTTCAGTCCATAGGCAGGCCTACATAGTTCTCGGCCAAGGATTGCGACGCCGCGCGTGAAGTCGTCACATAATCGAGTTCAGCCAACTGGTCGATGGTGAACCCAGTTGCGCAGATCACATTGAACAGGTTTACGAGCACCAGGTGGAGGACTACACCAGCAGACACTTGTCAGAAAATGATTGGCGGAAACCCTAAGGCTCAGAGGAGCCACATGGGCGGACCTGCACAGCACAGGTACGGGCTTGCGCATCCATCCGGAAGCCAAACACCTCCAACTGTGCCATTTCCCATCCAGGTTATATAATCTTCCGGCCCATCGAAGTGTTGATGAGGTGTCCTGCTCAGCCGTGGCGTCGAAGTGCGATCGCGGAGAGAGTTGGTCCATGCTTTATCGGACGTGGCGAACGCGCCCGTCGAATTTCTCCCCAGCGAGGCGCAATGCAGATTCGACCCGGAGTCGAGGTCGCTAGCTTGAGCGATGTCGGCTGCCAGCGCGAGAACAATGAAGACGCGCTTTCCTATTGGGAATCCCAAAATGACGAGGAGTTCGAGCGAAAAGGACGGCTCGCGCTCGTGGCGGATGGGATGGGCGGATATGAGGGCGGTCAAGAAGCCAGTCGGCTCGCGGTAGAAACCATCCAGGATATCTACGATCAGGAGTCAGCCAGCGGTCCCCGCGATGCCCTGCTGAAGGGATTTCGGGTGGCGCATGAGCGCATTCGCAATTACGCGGAGACGCACCCTGAGTTCTACGGTATGGGCACGACCTGTACGGCCCTTGCCATGCATGATCTCCGACTGTACTTCGTGCATGTGGGCGATAGCCGGTTATATCTCATTCGGGGAGAATCTATTTCGCGGCTCACGCGCGACCACTCCTATGTGGGGCGGTTAGTCGAATCGGGCGTGCTGAATCCCGAGGAAGCCGAGCGTCACCCACAGCGCCATATTTTGACTGCGGCCCTGGGCGCTGGAGGCGAGATTGTTGCAGACTCTCCTTCTGACCCCATGACTTTGCAGCACGGCGACGCTCTCGTGCTGTGTACGGACGCGTTGTGGGGGCTGGTGCACGAACCGGAGATTCTGAAAGTCGTGGGCGACCGGGAAGCGTCCGCCGCTTGTGCGGAACTTGTGAAGATGGCCCGCGAACGTGGTGGCCCCGACAACATCACAGTGCAAATCCTTCGAGTGTCTGCGAACGGTACCAGTCACTAGACCCATTTTCGCCTGTCGACTACCTCATCCGAAGTGCAAAAGTATGCACAAAGCTGACCTCGCGCCATTTTGCGATTCATCCAAATAACTGATTCTAAAGCTTATCTATCACGCGATCCCCTGGTATACGGCGTGCAATGTATTGCAATGAAATAAAGTCCATGGATTAAATAGACTTTATGGGAATATAAGCACATGAAGATCTCTCAAAAAGGACTCTACGCTCTGCAGGCCATGATGATGCTGGCGCGTCGCCATAACCAGGGTGCCATTAAAATCCGCGAGATCGCTTATGAAGAAAACTTGCCGGAAAAGTTTTTGGAACTGATCCTTCTTGAACTGAAAAACGCCCGCATGGTGGAGAGCGTACGTGGCGCCAAGGGTGGGTATGCGTTGCGGCGTCCGCCGGCCGAGATTCGATTGAGCGAAATCATCCGCCTGATTGACGGCCCCCTGGCTCCCTTCGGTGATGCAGATCAGTTGCGTGTTCTGATCGACAAGGACGAACCCCACCGCGCGCTGTATCAGGTCTTTCTCGACGTACGCGATGCGGCTGCCCACATCCTGGAGAACACGACTCTAGCGGACATCGTGAATGGTCGAACCGGAAAGCACTCTCGACGGCCAAAGAAAACCAAGAAGGCAAAGCCGGAGACCACAGTCCTTCCGATGATCGTGCCAGCCAGTGGGAGTAAAGGTTAGTTATGGTACGACGATTCCTAATGCTCGCGACTCTGGTGTGCGCAGCGTGCTTGCCGGGCATGGCGCAATTGCCGGTGACCGTGCGCGTGGGAGCATTTCCCAACATCACGCACGCGCAAGCCATGGTGGGCAAGGCGAATGGTTCTTTTGAAAAGGCGCTTGGGCCGAACGTGAAAATTGAGTGGAAGACTTTCAATGCAGGCCCGGCCGCCATCGAAGCGCTCTTCGCAGGCGCGATCGACATGACCTACGTTGGGCCGAACCCCACCATCAGCGGTTATCTCCGGTCGAACGGGGAGGCGTTGCGGGTGGTGGCCGGCGCAAGCAGCGGCGGAGCCGCGTTGGTGGTGCGAAATGATTCTGGAATTCAAAAGCCGTCTGACTTTCACGGAAAGAAAGTCGCATCTCCTCAACTGGGAAACACGCAAGACGTAGCGCTGCGTTCCTGGATGAAATCGAACGGTTTGAAATCAGCGGACAAAGGGGGCGACGTGCAAGTGATCCCCCTGGCGAATCCCGACCAACTCACGCTCTTTCTGAAGAAAGAACTGGATGCTGCCTGGGCGCCCGAACCATGGGCAACCCGCCTGATACGCGAAGGCAACGGACATTTGTACCTGGATGAGCGCACCCTCTGGCCCAACGGACAATTTGTTTGCGCGAACTTGATCGTCAACCCAAAGTTCCTGAAAGAACATCCCGATGTGGTGAAGAGCTGGCTGCGCACGCACGTCGAACTCAGCGACTGGATTACAGGCCATCCTTCTGATGCCAAAAAGATTTTGAACCAGCAGATTCAGAAAGAGACAG
>QIAI01000221.1:1087-2299 GCA_003224995.1 Acidobacteriota bacterium | reverse complement strand
GCTGCGTGCGTCACTGCTGACGTCCGCCAAATCGGCCTTCGAGGCGGGCTTCCTGGGTCGCCAAATGCCGGATCTCTCCAATCTTTACGACTTGTCTCTGCTCAACCAGGTTCTTTCAGAGAAGGGTAAGAAGGCCATTCAATGATGCCGAATACGAACCTAGCGGTTTCTACCTTGTCGACGGACTACCGAAAGCCGGCACGAAGCACGCTGGTAAACGGAAAGCCGGCTGTGCTGCCGATTCGCCGGGCGGAGGCGAGCGTCCCGAAAGTGCGGTTGCAGAATGTCTCGCTCAGCTACGCAACTGAGAGCGACTCCGAACTCCTGGCCCTCGACCAGATCAATCTGAACGTGAAGGCAGGAGAGTTTCTGTGCATCGTAGGCCCTTCCGGCTGCGGCAAGTCGACCCTGCTTCATTTGATTGCGGCCTTGCAGAGGCCGACTTCCGGCAGCATTGCGATTGATGATCAGGAAGTGACTACTCCGGGAACCGACCGCATTCTCATTTTTCAGGAGCACGGATTATTTCCCTGGCTCACGGTAGGGCAGAATGTCGAGTTCGGGATGAAAATGAAGGGTCTCGCGAAGATTGAACGCGAAGAGAAGATGCGCTACTACCTTCGGCTGGTACATCTTTCCCAGTTCGAAAGCAGCCGGCCGCATCAGCTCTCTGGTGGAATGCGCCAGCGGGTAGCCTTGGCGCGCGCCTTGGCGACGGAACCGGACGTGCTTCTCATGGACGAGCCTTTCGCCGCGCTGGACGCGCAAACCCGCGACATGCTGCATGATGAACTGGAGAGAATCTGGGCCGAGACCGGCCGCACCATCATCTTCGTGACTCACAATGTGCGCGAGGCGGTGCGCCTGGGCGACCGCGTCGCATTGATGAGTTTTCGTCCCGGGCGTGTGAAGCAAGAATTCCTGGTGGATTTGCCACGGCCGCGGCATCTGGAAGAAGTGGAAGTGGCGCGCACGGCTCGTGAAATCCTCGACAGCCTGCGCGAAGAAATCAACCGGTCCCTCGAAGCGGAGTATGCCCATGACCCACGCTAATAACGGATTGACCGCTCTGCTGGAAGCGGCGCCGGTCGGGTTGGCCAATGCGCATGGTCAAGGCGCCAGAAAACCGGTGCGAAAGTCATCTCGCAAGAGCTTCCTCCGGAAAACCGCGAGTCAGATCATTTTTTACAGCCTGTTGTTGGGCCTATGGGC
>QIAI01000221.1:0-944 GCA_003224995.1 Acidobacteriota bacterium | reverse complement strand
AAGATCACAGCTTCCTGATCGGCATTGCAGTGACCATGAAGCGCATGCTCATCGGATATGGATTGTCTGTCATCCTGGGAATGATTCTTGGGTTGGGGGTCGCCAGCAATGAGTTTTTGGAGGAGACCGTCGGACCCCTGCTGGTCAGCCTGCAGTCCCTCCCCAGCATCTGCTGGGTGCCTTTGGCGATTCTCTGGTTTGGACTGAGCGAAAAAGCAATTCTTTTTGTCGTGCTGATGGGTTGTGTTCTGTCCGTGACCATCTCGATGGAGGATGGGCGCAAGCAGATGCCCAAGATTTATTCGATGGCCGGACGCAATTTGGGCGCTTCCGGGTTCAAACTCTTCTGGCACGTCATGCTCCCGGCCAGCCTACCGTTCATCATTAGCGGCATGAAGCAAGGGTGGGCATTCGGGTGGCGTTCCCTGATTCAAGCCGAAATGATTTTTCTGACCGTCGGACTCGGCCAACTGCTGATGATGGGGCGGGATCTCAACGACATGAGCCAGGTGATCGCGGTCATGCTGATGATCATCGCCCTCGGATACCTGGTGAATCGCCTTGTTTTCCGAACGGTGGAGCGCAGTCTGCAAACTCGTTGGGGATTGAGCCCGACGGCTTAAACCTGCATGATGTGTCGGAATTTTCTAGCAGGACCGCCGGTACAAGGTTTCAGCTATAACGGTGGACGGCACTTCCTTCGAGGCACAATCCCATGTTCTCCAGAAGAGATTTTCTGAGAAATGTGTCCGGCGCGGCATTGATGGCATCCGCCGCGAATCCGCTCCTCTCTTGGGCCACGGACGCCCAAATCGCCATTCCAGGCAAAAAAGATCTGATCGTGCGCTCCTACCGCTTCTTCGACCTGGAAACCCCCGTGGAATCCTTCCGTAGCTGGTTTACGCCCGCAGAGCACTTCTTCGTCCGCAATCACATGCACGAGC
>QIAI01000220.1:453-4743 GCA_003224995.1 Acidobacteriota bacterium | reverse complement strand
CCTCAAGGGCTCGATCTCGCAAGAGGTTCCAGTCGAACGCTTCCAGATGCCCAATGTAGAAGACTATGCGGTGACGCTCAGCTATAGGCCGTTCGTAAAGAAATTCAGGCTTGACCAGGCCGAACAAGGCGTCGGTGTTCGACCGAGCTGCGCTCAATCGCTCCAGGAGTTCGTGACGAAGTCCCACTTCCCGCTGTGCTACAGGCATGCTTCTTACCTCCTGAACACAGTGCACGCGACACTGCGCATCATCCTAAGATGCCTTCCTCAAGCAAAGGGCTCAGGCTTTTGCCGCGTTTTTCTCCCTCAGGAACACCAAGGCGGCGATCCACGCAAGTCTATTTTTTTGTGCAATTTAGCTCGGGAGAATACCTGCTTCAGACCGGGGCGCTCTCTGCGCAGCGTTGGAATTGCTCAGGACAGATGGCCCTCAAGACCTTCTACGGTCGGCCCGCTATACAACAGGCCGGTGGCTCAACTCAGAAAGATCCTTCCTTCCAGATACAAGACTGCCTTGCCCTTGAGGGTGACACGAAGCCCATGGGGTTCCACGATCAGTTCCCCTCCTCTTGCGGAGACCTGCCGCGCCCGCAGAATTCGCTTCTGCAGACGGTCCGCCCAGTACGGGCCCAGAGTGCAGTGGGTGGACCCGGTCACTGGGTCTTCAGGAATGCCGTAGCTAGGAGCGAAGTAACGTGAAACGAAATCGCATTGTGTCCCCGGAGCTGTGATGCAGACTCCTGCTGGATGCAGCTTGGCCAAACTCGCCAGATCGGGCTCTGCACTTCGCACCTCATCTTCCGCTTCATACACGACGAAATAGTTCCGATCCGCGGCCGTAGCTCCGCTGTCGAGCACAATGCTCGGAAACGGCCGTAAACCTAGGGCGAGCTCTTTGGGCACATCCGTGCACGGTTTCGCGGGGATGGCAGGAAAATCCATCTTGAGATAGTCGTCGTCTTTCTCAACCTCTAGCGTGCCAATACAAGTATGGAAGCGAACCCGTGTCGATCCCTTTTTCAGCACATCGAAAATGATGAATGCGCTCGCGAGCGTGCCATGTCCACAGAGTTGAACTTCCGACTGCGGTGAGAACCAGCGCAGCTTGTAATCTTCAGGACCTTCTTGCACAAAAAATGCCGTCTCAGACAGATTGTTTTCTTCAGCGATCGCCTGCATCACGTCGTCTGGCAGCCAAGTATCAAGGGGGCACACCGCCGCAGGATTTCCGGAGAAGGCATTGCCCGCAAAGGCGTCAACCTGGAAGATCGGCAATTTCACTGGGATGTTCGGCTCTACCGGAATGGCTCGTGGGATATCGCTATCGTTGGCTTGAATTCTGTGAAGCAAATCTGGGGCAGCTTCGATTTGCTATTTCTCCCGGAACTCCACCCATCCCCGCGTTTTTCCGAAGTCGATGTTGATTTCACACTTCTTCGGCCCGGTGTGTCCAAAGTAAAGGGCCAACTTTTCTGCCGGAGAACTGAGTTGGCCAATTGCCATCGTGGCGCGACCCAAATCCATCTTTTCATCATACTTCGCATCCACCGACGTGTTCTTGCTGACGATGAGCGTCCATTCTTTCTTGGCGGGGATCACGTACATGGTGTATCCCCCGGTTGGGATGTGAATGTCTCCAAAGCCCAGATCGGTTTCCGTAAAAAAGGTGATCGCCGCACCGCCTGGCATGAGCACCTTGCCAAGCGGCAGACCATCGCTTTTGCCGGCGGGAATCGGTTGGTAGTGCGCGGTGAGCTGCCTTCCGTCCTCGAACGCGCAGATCGCGCTTTCCGACTCTGGACCCTGCGAAGCTTGCTGGGCGAATGTGAGCGGAACCAGTATCCACGCACATGTCACAACGACGAAGATGACGACGCAACGCATGAGCTTATCTCCCATGCCGAGAATGGGTGGCGCATATCATCGCAAAAACATTCACGAAAGAGAATACCCCCGGTGAGATATTTTGCAAGGAATGTGTCAGTTTGGGTCTGAGAGTGCCTGAGTGCGCGTCGCCAGAGGAGCTGAAAGCGAGGAAAAGGCGGAGTAAAACGTCTAAACTGGGCTTCAATCCGATCTTTTTCGTGATTTCAGGCGGCGCAACGCTTCTTCATGGGCCTGGCGCGGGTCGCGGCCAGTCACTTCCTTATACCAGGCAGGATGAAAGGTCCAAGCCCATGCCTCACTCACTGCACCCCGGGTCATCGATTGGAAAGTGCCAGGCTCGCCGATTGTGCTGAGGTAGATGTGAACAAAAATTCCGCCGAGCATAATTAGGGCCGAGATGTCATGCAGCACATAGCTCGCCGCAACCGTAACTCGGCCGAATGTGTCGGCACCCATCCAGAGAACGATGCCCGTGATGAGATAAACGACAGATCCGATCAAGATCTCCCAGAACTGGACTTTTTGACCCGCATTGAAAAAACCTGTGTCTGGCGGCTCGAGCTTTTCCGCTCCTGTCACCGCATTCCTGATGTTTCGTATCCACCGGCTGTCCGCTGGAGTCCACTTCATGGGAGTCAGCCAATTCAAAACCTGGAGCCCGAAGAAAGCGACGAAGGCCAATCCGAACCAAGGGTGCAAGGCGCGAGCGAGCGGGCCCCCTCCGAAGATCGGGGTAAACCAGCGGAACAACCAGGGCAAGTAGATGCCGAAGCCAGAGAACAGGGCGAGGAAGAAAAACAGTGCGACCATCCAATGCAGAAAACGCGTGTAGACCAGATGCCGCCGCAGTTCGCCAGGAAACACCTCAGTGCGGCCGAAGGACTCAAAGGTTTGTCTCGCCTTCTGATCAAAGCGTTCAACCGAGGTCGCCATTTACGCCCTCCTCGCGCGGGTCGGGTTGCGGCCTTCGCGGACCGACCACGACATAGTGCAAGCAAACTCCCAGCAATCCGAACAGCGCAAATGTCCCCAGAACCGGCTTTGCTAGCCATTTCCAAACGGTGTAGCTCCATGGGATGGTGGGGTTTTTCGGCAACNNAAATCACGTGCGTTCCCCCAATCGATTGCGGATCGTACACCCCGGCCTGCTGGAAGCCGAAGTTCTCGCGAAGTTGTTTCGACCGCTCTTCGGCAATGAACTTCATGTCGTCTTTGGAACCGAACTTCAGACAACCGGTCGGACACGCCTTAATACATGCGGGCTCCAATCCCTGCCCCACGCGATCGGAGCACAGCGTGCATTTGTACACCTTTTTCGTAGCGCTGTTGAACTTGGGAATGTCGAAGGGACAACCGGAAACGCAAAACTCGCAGCCAATGCAGTTCTCTTGCTGGAAATCGACGATGCCATTGGTGTACTGGACGATGGCGCCGTCCGCAGGACACGCACGCAGGCATCCGGGATCGGCACAGTGCATGCACTGATCTTTGCGCATCAGCCACTGAATCGTGCCATCGCTGTTCTGGTGTTCGTTGAATTTGATCAGATTCCAAAAATTCCAGCGTGTCTCCGGCATCGTCTGGTAGGTGTTGTCGAAGGTAGTGGCGGAGAACGGCATGTCGTTCCACTCCACGCACGCAACCTCGCAGGCCTTGCAGCCGATGCAAGTCGTGGTATCGATCAGCTTGCAAACATCGTAGTCGCGTTGCGCCCCTTGACCCGGGATCGGTCCGGGATGGGCTGACATTTGTTTGATCTGCAGGGTTCGACGATCGCTCATCTGTCCGCCCTCGTTATGCCTTCTCGAGCTTTACCAGAAAGCCCTTGAATTCCGGCGTGAATGCATTGGGATCGATCACGGTAGGCGTCAACTGGTTCGCCAGGGTCTTCGCAGTTTTATTTTCGTCCTCTGCGATTCCACGGAACCCCCAATGAATCGGGATGCCGATCTGGAAAGTTTCTTTGCCGTCGATCTTCATAGGACGAATACGGCGGGTGACCATTGCCTTGGCGATGTAGTGACTGCGGATGCTGCTGACCTTGACGTGGTCCCCTCCGCGAATGCCCATGCGGTCGGCGAGCTCGACCGGGATCTCGACGAATGGCTCCGGAACGAGTTGCACGTTCATCGGGTTGTTCTTGGTCCAGTAGTGATAGTGCTCGGTCAACCGGTACGTGGTGCAGACGATGTTGTATTCCTGGCCCGTGCTGGCGTACTTGTCGGCATCGGTTTTGTATCGTTTTACGACAGGATTGTTCGACTGGTTGGGATGCAGTGGATTAACGATCGGACTTTCGACCGGTTCGTAGTGCTCGGGGAAAGGTCCATCGGCCAGAGCCCCTAGAGGAACAAAAATCCGACCCACGCCTTCAGGATTCATGATGAAGGGTCCCATGTGATC
>QIAI01000220.1:0-422 GCA_003224995.1 Acidobacteriota bacterium | reverse complement strand
ACTGATCCCAGGGTTTTCCGTTGAGATCGCAAGAAGCACGGTTGTACATCACCCGCCGGTTCGCCGGCCAGGACCAGGCCCAGTTGGGATAAATTCCGAGTCCGGAAGGATCCTCAGTTCCGCGGCGCTGGATCATGGCACCGGCTTCAGTCCATGACCCGCAATACAGCCAGTTGCCGGAAACCGTGGTGCCATCGTCTTTCAACCACGCAAAACCAGGAAGCTGCTGTCCCGCCTTGATCGTCTGATTCGTTTTCGGGTCGGTGATGTCGGCCAGAGCCTTGCCGTTGATTTCCTTCGCAAGCTCAGCCAGAGAAGGATTCGAAGGCACGGTGTAAGGCCACCACAGGTTCAGAATGGGATCGGCGAACTTTCCGCCTTCCTTCTTGTAGAGGTCTTGCACCTTCAAGAAAATCGTAGCC
>QIAI01000219.1 GCA_003224995.1 Acidobacteriota bacterium | reverse complement strand
AATCTGATGTCACTGTATTCGCCGAAAAAAATCGAGGTTGGGACCTTTGGGCGACAGCGCGCTTCGCAAACGACGGTTCTGGCGAGCTTTTTCCTGCAGATTCTGGTGTTTGGTTTATTGGGATTGACCATGTTTACGACTCGACACTACGGGCGGCATTGGCTTGCGGTGTTTATTTTTCTGGGCTTGGGAGTCGCGGCGATCGGAGGATACGGCTTTGTGTTGGGGCGCGTCGATCGGCTGGGCTTGGCGCGCCGCGAGATTTTGACAGGGGAGTTGTGTAAACCGTAAGAGGAAGTTTCACTTCATCAGGCGGGTTACCGAACACGAATGCTTACCGGCTCTAAATCGAAGCTGACCGGACGTACATCTATAATTAGTGAATCAGTTCCATGGCTGAGAGTTTGTAAGCTTCGGTTTTTACCTGGTCGGCGGTGAGCCGGATTTCGAACTCTCCGGCTGGGATTTCGGTTGGGCGACGACCAGCGCCCAGGGCACGCAACAAGGGGAGCGGATCGGCTCCGAAACAGATGGAGCGCTCCTCGCCATCGAGGGCCACTGCGATCACCGCGCGATCATATTCCAAGACTTCCGATAAGTACGGCACGTAGGGTTTCTCCTGCTTGAGAAATGCCGCAAAGGCATCGGCTTCGTCCACCGCGAACCGCTGTGGTGGATGCGTTCGCCAGAACGCAGCCAACAGTTGTTCAAGGTAAGCACAGCCGCGTTCCAACATAATCAGGCGCGCCGACAGCCGCAGTGTGCGTACGACCATCGAGCCGCGAAACTTCTCTACCGTTTCACGGATGATTGCGAGTCCGGGATCGCGGCGAAGTTCGATGGCCAGAGGCGTATCGCAGGGCCGATGCACAGCCAGAGAGGCAAGCGTGCTTTCCCAATCCTTTGGGGAAGGCTCGGGGTCCGGTTCTGGAAGATCGGTGCGGGTGCGGGGCTTGGTCATGGCGGCATGGCCGCGTCGATCCCACAGGCGATGCAAAGATTCTAGCTGTGCGCGGAAGGCGCGGGTGCCTACGTTCGGGAAATGCGATGGAAACAACTCAAAAATGATGGCCTTCAGATTGGACAGTCGCGGCGCGAGACGGGCGGCTAGTTCCAGCAATGCTTCGGGAACGAGACCGGAATGAGCATCGAGCCAATAGCCTCGGTAATAGTAGCCACCGGCCAGGTGCAATTCCCACACGCGCTCGAGCGGCAGTTGATCCAGGTAGTTACCGAGGGGTTGGCGGCCATTGCGATCGTTCGTCCAGATATTGTGCAAATCGAGCAAGATGCCGCAATCCGCGGCTTCGGCGACGCGAGCCACAAATTCACCGTCGGGTAGTTCGTCAGCTCGCGGGCGGAGATAGCTCACCCCGGTCTCTACGGCGAGGGGCAGTTTCACTTCGGCCGACATGAAGCGAATCGACGAGACTGCACTATCAATGCCCTCTGACGTCTGACGCGGCGGCAACATGAAACCGGCGTCCCACGGGCGGGTGCCTTGGTTCACGCGATTGAAGCTGAGGTGCTCACTGACCCACGGGGCGGCGAGGTCCAGGGCGGCAGACCGCAATAATGCAAGATCCGCCGTGCCTGGATGGACGGTTCCACCCACAGGACATCCGAAACTGTGGACCAGTTTGGCGGGGGATTGGCGACGGAAGGCATCCAGAGCAGTTTGATCGACCACTAATTCGTGTTTCGTGAGGTCGCGCCGCCAAAATATCTGTGGTTCGACCTCGAGCACATTTACCAGATCTGCATTAGCCTCAATGACTGGCTCAAACGCTGGAGACCAGGTTAGTCCCACTCCAAGTTCGGGAAGATTCATAAAATCCTCACGGATGGAGGAGCTTCCATGACTTGCAGCGATGCCGGATCGACGACGAACTCGCGCGCCTGCAGAGGCGCCTTGGCGCCGCGAGAGTCACGCGGGCCGGCGATGATGTGTTCGGCATTGGCCAGTGCTTTTTCGAATTTGTCCAGATCGTAGGCCACCGAGATCGGCAACGTGAGCCGTACCGGGCCTGGGACGGCGTACTCGGGCTCTCGTGCGAATGCCATAGCGTCTCCTTATCGCTAGCTGAGTGTGGGAGAAGTGTTCATGGAAATAGTGCGGCGGAGTGCCAGAACGTTACAAGGCCGCGGCTGGTGGACAAAGATCTAAACCGGGCATTTCGCTAGAGAAACGGCGTCGAAGCACAGGGAGAAGATCCTCAAATTGCAGGCGCAGGCCGGAAAACCTTTATTGTTCAATTAAATTTCGGAATCAGCTTGAGGCTAGGGCGAGTGAGCGGAATTGTAGTTTACTCACTCGCCCGTAATTTCACGCGGCTTGCAGGCTCTGGATGTCGTGTAGCAAGACTTGCTCGTGACCTTGGGGATTTACTTTCTCGTAGATCTTACGGATCGTGCCCTTCGGGTCGACCACGAAAGTAGTGCGCTCCCAGAATTTCATGCCTTTCCATTCGGATTGGCCAAGGCCCAGCGTCTTCATGAGAGTGGAGTTGGTGTCGGCCAGCAGTTCGATCGTGAAGGCGAATTTCGTGCAGAAGTTCTTGTGCGAGGCGGGATCATCCGCACTGACCCCGACGAGTTTGATGCCTGCGGCGTCAAAATCGGACTTGCTGGCCGTGAAGGCTTTACCCTGGATGGTGCAGCCAGGCGTGTCGTCCTTAGGGTAAAAGTAGACCACGAGCCAGTGACCAGCGAAATCGGAAAGCTTGGTGGTCTTGCCATCCTGGTTGGGCAGAGAGAAATCGGGGAAGGGATTCCCGGGTTGAGCTGTCAAGAGTGGCTGTCCTTTCTATTCTATTTGCTGGTACCTGGTATCGATGGTTCGCGTTCGGGAGCAGTACTCGCCACTGAAAGGCAACATGAAGCCAAGCGGGACGGGGTCTGCCCGTCCCGCCATACTCCGTATGGAGCGCAGCTTCGATCAGCTCTTGGAGGCGCCTTCCATGTGAGCCATCATCTCTTCGCTGGAAACGTCTCTTATGTGGGTACCTACGGTCCAGACGTGCCCGAAGGGATCTTGGATGGTGCCGTTGCGATCGCCATAGAACTGGTCCTTGGTAGGTTGCAGGATCTTTGCGCCTTGCTCGACGGCGCGCGGGATGACGGCGTCCACGTCATTGACGTAGAGCGTGAGGCTGACTGGAGTGCCGCCGGTTGCTTTGGGGCTGCGATAGCCCATGCTGGGACTTTGAGCAATGCGCTTGCCGCTTGGATCAGGCATGCGGAAAAGCTCGGTGGCGCTAAATACTTTTTTGTAAAAGTCGATAGCACCTGCGGCACCGTCGATGATGAGATAGGGGGTGATGGCGTGATAGCCCTCAGGGATTGGCTTGACTGGCATTGGACATCCTCCTGAAGTATGACGAACAGCGCATTCTTATATTTTACTGCCTGCCGGGCAGGAGTGCGAGTCAGCGAGCAATAGGGAGACGAAAAAGCAGTTGAGCTTTCCTCAATGGGGAGTCGAGGGCCTCCTCTCCTTCACGTGATCTATCTTGTCGATAGTTGCCTTCGTCAACTATATTACTTGCTGCACGCACCTTTGTGGAGGCGAGCGATGAAACTCAAACCGCGCATTTCTTCCCAGGTAGTT
>QIAI01000218.1 GCA_003224995.1 Acidobacteriota bacterium | reverse complement strand
GGTGCGTGACAATGCCCGATCGACCATGCTTTCAAACATGGGAATCAAGGAATCGGCCGTTTGCGGATGCTGAATGGCGTTCAAGCCCTCTTCCCAGCGCTGCGGGCGCAGCATATGGGAGGCTGGTTCGCGCGCCGGGCTCTTCACCAACATGTATCCGACCCAGATGAAGATCGTGATGTTATACGCGATCGTATTAATCCAGCTGCTGAGGACCTGATTGAACACGTTCCCCGTCGACGCGTTAATCGCGATGAGGGAAAGTTCCACGCTGGCAAACGCGCCAAAACCGAGCGCAATGCCAAAGCTTTTTTGCCGCCAGTTCGTGCCCAGGTAGCGGGAAAACACCAACAAAAACAGGATCAGACCGCATTGCACCACGCGTACGCTGCGTTGCAGAGTCATAATGCCGGTCTGCAGAGGATCCTCTGTACCGGACGCGGTGGACGCCGCAACCACTGCCGCCACCATCAGCATGACCAATCCAGCCCACTTAAACAGCACGGAACCGAGATCGCGCAGCGTGTGGTAGGGACGAAACACATCGAGAAAGACTTCGTGAATGACGCGGAATCCGAGCACTGCGCTAATCGCCGTCGTGCACCAGTACACGTAGAAAAAGATGGTGTAGAGATTCGGCCGATAGAGTGGAAAAGTGATCGCGAACACCATCAGCTGGAAAGCTACATAGTAGAAAAACATGGGAAAAGTCCGATGCAATTTCCGCCATAGCATCACCCCGACCAGTGAAGACTGGAGCGCGGGGTGCGCGAACCACAGAGCGTAGTACGCGAGATTGATTTTCGGACTCATCCTGCTCTTCTTAGCCAGTCCTTAACTGCCGAAACACCATCTTTCGAGGCGAGACACGACGACTCGCCACAAAGAATTCTTTTGCCGTTTAACCTTAGCAGTTCTGATCGTCGGATCAATGTACCAAAGTAACCGAGGGTAACCATTACTCTTTTAGCTTTGCAAGCTACTGCAAAGAAATACATTAAACACCGTATCGGAGCTTGGGGCGGCGAACGAGCTTAGCCCGGAAGTAACTTCGGGATAGGTACTCGGAGTTGCGACTAGGCGGAATGGATATAGGCCCGCATCATTCGGACTTCGTCATCTTTTTCGGAGAGGTCATGGAGGATGATGTCGCGCATGGAAACCATGCCGTGCAGAACCTGGTCCTGACAAATCGGCAGGTGACGGAAACCGTGGCGACGCATCAGGAAAATGCAGGTTTCCAGGTCAGCCTCAGGTTGGACGGTCAGCGGATTCTCGGTCATCACCTCGCCCACCATGGTGCGGGCAGGATCGCGCCCCTCGACAACTACGCGCCGCATCAGATCTCGTTCGGAAAACACTCCCACCAGGCAGCCTTCGCGCAGGACAGGCACCGCTCCAATGTTGCGGTCAACCATGGCTTGAGCCACTTCAAGCACGCTCTGGGCAGCATCGGCGTGATAGGTTTCCTGATTCTTGATGAGGTCGTGGATGCACGACATGCGACACCTCCAAGGAGAGATCCCCAGGCAACGGGGCCTGCGGCGAAGCGCGCTTGCGTGCCGGAGTATACGACGAAAACAGGGCGCAACTGCAAGTAATCAGGTATCTACCTGGCGAAACTCAGGGATTTTGCGGCCTGTTCTCGAACCCCGAGGGTGGGGAGGAGGGAGCGCGCTCCTTCAATCCCAAGGACGGGTGATGGGTTTTACTCCAGTCGTCGGCCTGCTTGCGGCCTTTCTCAATTTCTTTCTTGCTCAACTCTCGCTCATAACGACCTTTGTCCTCCAAGGCCTTCGGGAGATTTGCGGTAGAGGAAAGCAGAATGTAGGCATAACCTTTCAGCTTGTCCTGTTTCACGTTCGCGCCGTCCCAATATCTCTCACCCATAATGAGCATGGCTTGGGCATTTCCCAGTTGCGCCGACGTATCGAACCACTTTAGAGCTTCGTGCAGGTTGGGCCCTGTGCCGATTCCTTTCTCATACAGCAAGCCTGCACAAAGGGCGCCTGGCGAGTACATCTGGCTGCCTGCTTCCGTGCAGGCCCGAAGTGCTTCCTGGTTATTGGCGTCGCCGCCCCGGATCAGCAGGAAATTAGCAAGCTTCACGCGAACCGATGGCTCACCCGATTGCGCTGCCTTGCGATACCAATCGATCGCCGCCTGATGATCCTGTGGCAGATTTGTCCCCTCCTCGTACATATCGCCGATCCATTCCAGGGCGGATGAGGTCTGCCAGCGTTGTAGGCTTGCAGATGTGCGGCTCACGGCCTCGCCAGCGCGGTCGCTCCCATATTGCTGTGCAAGAAGAAACCAGGCATACGCAGCGATATCATTGATCGCGACGCCGTCGCCGTTGTAGTAAGCCGTACCCAGGTTAAACATCGCCTTTGCAAATTTCTGCTTG
>QIAI01000217.1 GCA_003224995.1 Acidobacteriota bacterium | reverse complement strand
GCGCAAAGAGTGGAAATCTTTGGGGGGGCCCAGTTCGAGCATCTCCAGTCCAGCTATAACGCCGTGGGGTGGAACGCTTCGTTGACCGGCAACTTCAAACACGTTCTGGGAATTACGGGTGACTTCAGTGGAGTCTACAAATCAAGGGCGACGAATTCTTCGGTCTACACCTACACAGTTGGGCCCGTCCTCACGGCACGACTACCAGTAGTTCAGCCCTTTGTACACGCGTTGTTCGGTGGCGCCAGCGCCTCAGCTGGAGGGGTGCGGGACAACGCATTTGCCATGTTTGTTGGCGGTGGGTTAGACCTCGGGTTTCGAAAAGGGATCGGGTTTCGCTTGGTGCAGGCAGATTGGCTTATGACAAAGTTCGGTGACCAAACCCAAAAAGATCAGGGCAGGGTTTCAGCGGGCATCGTTATAAAGTTTTGAAATGGGGCCCAAGGCAAACCTCGCGGGTGAACTTAGAGGGTTCTGTTCGCCTGTCGAATGGTTGTTGTTAAAGCGATTTCGCCGGTTGAGAATCAGTGGTAAGGCCGGGAATATCACAACTAGAACATTTCAAGACCAGCGATAAGTTGTCGACCCAGCTTGCATGGAGTCGGATTATGGAGTGCGGACAGGCTATTCGCCAATCGGTGCCACGAACACGACTGCGTACCCTCTCGGTGGTGCCTCTCGGGATTGCGCTCGCGATTCCCGTGCTAGCCCAGTCTCCTGGCAGTCAAATATGGAATGAATTGGCATCCGGCAATCGTCGCTTCATGGACGGAAAGTCCGAAGCACGCGATCTGGTCGCTCGGCGAAAGGACTTGGCAAAGACGCAAAGCCCGCGCGTGGCGGTGCTCAGTTGTGCCGACAGCCGCGTGCCTCCTGAACTGGTTTTCGATGAGGGATTGGGCGACCTCTTCGTGGTTCGCTCCGCGGGAGAAAGTGCCGATCCCTTGGCCGTCGGCAGTCTGGAGTACGCCGTCGAACATCTTGGCACGGTTGTCATCGTGGTAATGGGACACCAGAGCTGTGGTGCGGTGAAAGCTGCCTGCTCGGGCGAAAAAGCTGCCTCGCGCAATCTAGAAGCTGTCGTAGCTCCGATTGCTGCCTCCTGCACAAAGGTAGATAAGCGCAAGCCGGATACATTCGACCTCGCGGGGCGCGATCACGTGCACAGCGTCGCACGAGAACTGCTGGTCAGGAGTGCCATCCTGAAAAAGGCGTCAGATGAAGGCGAGTTGACAATCGTCGAAGCCTACTACTCCCTCGAAACTGGCGAAGTTACCAAGCTGCGCTAAACCTAAGTCTCAAGCCCATCGCAGAGGTAAGGACAATGCGACAACAACCAAGCCAGCTCATTTGAAGCGTCGAAGGCAACGCCTTGCGACTCGCACGAGCTTAGTGGAAGTCTCTCATGTCGTTTGCTGATCGGCGGCCTTCGCACGTGCTGCTACTTCGGGTTCTGGTGCCGATCTAGCGAAGACCACTGGAAGTGAATTCTCGATGACACTGAAAGAATTGCCAGTATCTGCTCCAAAATCGACTCGGTCATGCTCTTGTAGAGGAGAACTCCACATGAAGGACAACATTGCTTTCCGTCTCTATCTCGCGACATTTATGCTTGCCGTGGCTACGTTGCTCCGTGCCCAACAGCCTGCAACCGCGGCCGCAAATGGTACGAATCTAACAGCAGAGCAAGTTAACGATGCCAATATTCAATTGATGCGGCAAGACATCCGTTCGGAGCGGAAGAAGATTGTGGCCGTTAACGTGCCCTTGACAGACACAGAAGCCACCAGATTCTGGCCTCTTTACGATCGGTACATCGCGGAAACCATCAAAGTGAATGATGCTCGCTACGCTCTCATCAAGGAGTACGCGCAAAACTATAAATCAATGACAGATGAACAGGCCGACAAATTCATCAGACGCTGGGTGGCTCTCGACCAAGATAACACTCAGCTGCGTTTGAAATTCATCCCCGAGTTTGAGAACGTGATCTCGCACAAGAAGACGGCGCTGTTCTTTCAGATCGACCGTCGCGTCGCCATGATGATTGAGCTGCAGCTTGCTTCGCAAGTTCCCGTCGTTGCACCATAAAGCGGCGCGCTTTGAGGGAGCCCTCTTGAACCGTTCATCACGAGCAGATATGCCTTGATGTCCCGAGCTGGAAATCCAGGTCCGAGAATGTGCAAATCGTGCGGATCCGAAAATCAGAGCGAATTCAAAGCGGAAATGAACGTCCATTTTCCGGGATATGAGGCGCTGGAAAAACCGTCTGTGTGAATATTCTCGTCTCTATTGGTGTGCCTGCATTGCGGTTTCGCGGAGTTGTTTATTCCGGAAGCCCAGTTGCGTAGACTGGCAGGAGGTGCAGCGGCTTAGGCATAAAGTTTCCCTAGTAGCCCAATTCTCGTCCAACAACGGCTGAGTGTTGCGCGCAGATGTTTTTGAAGATCGGGATGCTCTCCTTTTGCGGGAAAGCGCTCCATAAATAGCCACAAAGGGTATCTACGTTGTAGTCTTTCGTGTTCTCGTTCCAAAGCTGTTCAAGCCGAATGGCCGCCTCCACATTACCTTCTAACAAGAGGGTCGGTGAGCATTCTCCGCAAATCGCAATCCGAGCATGCTCTCCTTTTGCACTCTTGGATGCTCGTGCAACGAGATCGCTAATGATTTCCGAGCAGCGGAGACGATCAGGAAGATTGTTGACCATGACTGACGAGAGAGCCTCGAAGGAGTCCAACTGAATTAAGCTGTCCTGTCTGAATGCAGTCTCGACGTCCACAGCATCGGCTCTCAATTTCTGGAGAATGCCGGACCGGTGTGGTTCGGTTGCGATAATGATGACGGCATTTCCGACTTTTAGCGCAGCTTCCGCAACCCGGGCAAAGCCATCCACGAGCGCTGCGCTGTCCGGGTAGAACGCAACTTCGTGGCGCATCGCCACGTTGTGTGGCGGCAGCGGTGCGACCTTCTCGCGGTCGGGATGGTGGTCAGGGTGCTCATCTTTAGAATCACTGAAATCGCGGCTTGCCAAACTGGAACTGAGAAATCGCTCGCCACGAAGAACGGCGTTGACCGCGACCAGTAGCTCGCTTCCAACGTCCGTCTTAAGAACGTAACCCTTGGCTCCGGTGGCGAGGGCTCCTCGCACGATATCGCTCGAATGTTCCTGGCTCACGAACAGTACTGGCATGGGAAGCCCGATATCGAGCAAGATCAAATCTGGTTGCAGTTCTTGCGCTTTCCGAACCGCTTCGACCCCATCCGAGACCTCGCCGATGACCTGCAATTCCGCCTGTTGCTGAAGTATGGAAACTACAAAGCGACGACAAGGTTCATAGTCTTCTACTACGAGAACTCGGATTGCCGAGATACGCAAGGACTCCTCCTTCGGACTGAGCGAGCGGAGCTTACCCAAATAATGCAAATACAAG
This sequence comes from Acidobacteriota bacterium, assembly GCA_003224995.1. Classification (GTDB taxonomy): domain Bacteria; phylum Acidobacteriota; class Terriglobia; order Terriglobales; family Acidobacteriaceae; genus Gp1-AA133. The sequence continues at coordinate 187 of QIAI01000217.1, read as the reverse complement.
GCAAAAAAACATTACCAAGAACGGAGTATTTCGTCGTTGCGCGACGGCAATGATGTCTTGCTCGCACCTTCCTGGGGTTCAACGGTTGCAGAGCGTTGAAGCCAACCACCTCAGGCTGCCATCCGAAAGCAAAGAGCCAATGAATTTGTCGAAGCGGACGCTGATGTCCATTTTAGTGATGTTTATC
>QIAI01000216.1 GCA_003224995.1 Acidobacteriota bacterium | reverse complement strand
ATTGACGGAAGCGGTAGCGCTGTTCTCCGGACACATTTGGGACGTTCCCCAGCACATGCGGAAGTCGTTGGACGACGTGCGCTCAGCCACCAAGGCCAACGAGCACTTGCTGGACGAACTGGCTGAATTCCACGCCAAACAATTATTGACCGGGATAGCTCCGGCAAATGGGCGCAAGCTGATTGCGAGGACGTTCAAGGATCGCGACCTGACATTCGTTCGATTGTTGGCGCAAAAGTCGACACGGCTTGAAAGCAATGTAGTTGTTTTTTTAGCGTCGACATCGGAACAGGTGTCTCTGGTATTCGCCCAATCAAAAGGAATGCCGTTCGACATGGGCGCTCTGCTGAAAGAAACTCTCGCGAAACTGGGAGGCCGCGGTGGCGGCAGCAAGGACTTGGCGCAAGGGGGAGCCCCTACATCTGAAGGATTGGAAGCGGTGCTCGAAAAGCTCCCGCAAAGACTGCGCGCCTAACCTTCGTCTCGATTTCTTACCCGCAAATCGATTTACGACACCTGCACCATGCGGTTTCAAGCGAGGGCGATTTCGTGCAAAACTACTGATCCGATTTCAACCCTCGATACCCGCCCTGGTTCTCGAACACCGTGGAAAGCTTGGTGATTTCGAAGAGATCCCGGATCCGCGGCTGAGCATTTACTACCTTCAGTTCACACTCTTGCCTGTTCGCCGCAAGACAGACACTGACCATAGCGCCGATACCGGAGCTGTCAATGTAATTCACGTTGGTAAGATCCAGCAGAATACGCTTGTTCTGGGGGATGAGTTCGCGAACGGTGTTCTGCAATTGGGCAGAGGTCGAGGATGTGATCCGGCCTGAGCCATAAACCGCGGCTTCGTCGCCATTCTTCTCGGTTCTCAGGGTCAATTCTGCGCTGGGTGTACTCGGATTCGCTGCCATGATCAATTTCTCCTGACCTTCTACGAAGACAGACTTGCGGTGATTGCCCAGGGGAACAAAGCCGTGCGACTCGATCTTGCGTAGAGTTCGTTGGGTGCCGGACTAAACGCCATGCGTGGTGCCCGACTAAACGCCTTCACGATACATGCTGCCAACGACGAAGTCCACTTCCGCTTCGCGGCAAAGTTCTGAGCACCTTCCGCTGCAGCACGGCCATGGAACTGCTACAGTTTCCCTTAGCAGCGATGGATCAGAAGCTCATCCTCGTAAACCTGCTGTTGAAGCTAGGCGTGGCGGCGGCCGTGTCCAGCACGTTAGTGCGTTCGCTGGAATTCAAGAAGTTGCTCTTCCGTGAACAGCGTTCGACCCGGCAAAAACTTTATCTGATGTTGTGGTTTGGTATCCCCATCGCGCTGGCGGTGTGGATTCGCTTCATCCAGAAAACCTTCTTAGCCGGAGACCTCACTCTCGAAACGACCCTGTTGCTGGGGGTCATCGGCGGTCGTCTTGCCGGAGCTTCGGGGGGAGTTTTAATGGGCTTGCCCGCGCTGCTGCACGGCGAATGGGCCACCATGCCCTTCAATGTATTGTGCGGGCTGGTAGCCGGCCAACTACGCACCCTTACGCTGGACAAAGACGACATCTGGTCGTTCTCGCCTTTTATCGACCTGAGCATTTACCGCTGGATCCGTCGCAATCTGCCGAAGCCGAGGCTGTTCGACTGGCAGATCATGTTCTTTGTCACGATCGTGGCCCTGCGCTTCATACACAGCCAGATTAGGCATTTTTTCCCCAGCGCTACCTTTAGCCTGGAGAGCCTGAATCCATGGGTCGAGCTGGCAATTTATGCGACCTCCATTATCGTGATCGGGACGGAGCTGAAGATTTTCAATGGCGTGCGAATCCAAATCAAACTGGAGGAGCAGGAGCGATTGCTTTTGCAGGCCCGCATGGTGGCGCTGCAGAATCAGATCAATCCGCATTTCCTCTTCAATACGCTGAATTCGGTATCGTCGCTGGTACGCTTCGATCCCGACACGGCGCGCGAGTTGATCATCAAACTGGCAACCATTCTGCGGCGGCTGCTGAACAGTTCGGATTCTTTCGTTCCCCTGCGTGAAGAGGTCGAGTTTATCGATAACTACCTGGATATCGAGGTGGTGCGTTTTGGGCGAGACAAACTGCGGGTGATCAAGGAACTGGACCCGGAGTCGCTGGAGGTCATGGTGCCTGCCATGCTCTTGCAGCCGCTGGTAGAGAACTCCATCAAGCACGGCCTGTCGTCCAAAGTTGAGGGAGGCAGCATCCATCTGAGAAGCCGGTTGAGTGCGGATCTCCTGATTATTGAAGTGGAGGATGACGGCGTAGGTATATCCGCCAGCCATTCCGTGGAGAGGGAGAACGGCCTGGTCGGCACGGGAATTGGCATGGCGAACGTGGCCGAGCGTTTGAAAGTGCTATACGGCGACACCGCGCTCATGACCATCGACAGTCATGAGGGGAAGGGTACGCTGGTTCGGTTGCGCATGCCGATTCTCGAGGAGCGTTCGGCGCGTCCGGCGGCACTCTACGAAGAACGCTCCAACACGCGCCGATAGAACTCTTCATATTGCGGGATGATTTTGCTGGCGCAGAAACGCGCCTGCGCCCAGGCACGCGCCTGTTGTCCCATGATGCGCAACCGGTTCTCATCGCTCAAAATGTCGATGGCATATTGCGCCATGGTATCGATGTCTCCCACCTCAGCCATAAAGCCATTTCTGCCATGCTCGATCACTTCGGGCAAACCGCCGACGCGGGTGGTGATCGGAACAACTTTGCATGCCATAGCCTCGAGAGCGGCCAAGCCGAAAGATTCCAGTTCGCTGGGCAGCAGCATGACGTCAGAGATCGCCAGCTTTTCCTGCACGCGATCCTGTTTGCCTAGAAAGATGACGTGATCGTGAATGCCCTTCTGTACCGCCAACCATTCGGCTTTGGACCGGTCAGGGCCGTCGCCCACTAACAGCAGCTTCGACGGCACCTTCTTGCGGACACGATCAAAGATCTCGACCACGTCGGTGAGACGTTTGACCGGGCGGAAGTTGGAAAGATGAACCAGGATGCGTTCGTCGGGCGAGGCAAATTCTTCCCGGCGCTGGGCAGCATCCGCATCGCGCACGTACAGGTCACAGTTTAC
>QIAI01000215.1:4089-7114 GCA_003224995.1 Acidobacteriota bacterium | reverse complement strand
ATCCCGGGGGAAACGTCCCCGGCGGTTCCGACAGCAGCGGAAATGTTTTACCTTTCAAGGTGCCCAGCATGGGCAAGGGTGGTGGGCTGGCATTTGGATACAACTTTCATCCTAATTTCGCGCTGGAAGGTGATATCGGCGTAAATCTGAAGGATCAGTTTGATGTGAGCACCTATTCGATCGGCCCGCGGTACACCTGGCGGGGCGATGGCATGAATTTGTTCGCACACACACTGCTCGGTCTAAATCACTTGACCGCTCCGGTGGGAGCCCGTAACGGATTGGGAGCAATTCTGGGCGGCGGCGTCGATTTACCGATCGTGAAACGGATCACTTGGCGATTGATTGAAGCCGACTACCAGTGGGCGCGGCAGAATTATGCCAGTGTGGTTCCCGCCAGCCAACCGGACTTGCGCCGGTCCAGCTTTCAGGGCGCACGCCTGCGTACCGGCGTGTTGTTCAACTTCGGCGGCGAGCCCGAGGTTCCTCCGACTGCGACCTGCTCGGTGGATCACGCGGAAGTGATGCAGGGAGAGCCGGTCACCGCGACAGTGGCGACCACTAATTTCAATCCCAAGCATCCGCTCACCTACGCGTGGACCTCCAATGGCGGCACAGTTTCCGGCAAGGACACTACAGCTACTATCGATACCAAGGGTGTGGCTGGAGGTAGTTACACGGTGACTTCCCACGTCACCGATCCCAAGATGAAGAAGAATGGCGACGCGACTTGTACCGCGAACTTTACGGTGAAGGAGCCGCCGAAGAATCCGCCCACCATGAGTTGCACGGCGAGTCCGACTTCGCTGCAAACCGGTGGGACCGCGACCATTACTTGTACCTGCACCAGTCCCGACGGAGTTCCGGTGAATGTGGCTAATTGGAGTGCGACCGGCGGCACGGTGTCAGGCAGCGGCAACACTGGGACGTTGAATACAAACGGGGCATCGCCCGGCCAGATAACGGTGAGTGCGACCTGTACCGACTCGCGTGGTTTGTCGGCAAACTCCTCGGCGCAGGTCACGGTGGAAAATCCGCCACCTCCGCCGCCGAAGGCCAGCAAGCTGAGCCAGTGCGACTTCCCGAATGAGAAGAAGCCGTGGCGCGTGGACAACACGTGCAAAGCCATTCTCGATGACGTAGCTCTACGTCTGCAGCAGGAACCGGACGCGAAGCTGGTCATTGTGGGTAATGCCGACCCGAGCGAAAAGCGGAAGAACCTGGCGGGCGAGCGCGCCCTCAATTCGAAGGCGTATCTCTCGGGTGGTGAAGCCAAGCAGGCCATCGATGCCAGCCGCATCGAAACCCGCACCGGTAACGGGGGCACCAAGACGGCTGAATACTGGGTGGTGCCGGCTGGAGCCACTTTCGACTCGGCGGGAACTGAACCCGTCGACGAGACCAAGGTGAAAGCCGTACCGGATCATCCGGCCGCGGCTGCCAGGAAAAAGGCACCGGCGAAAAAGGCGCAATAACCCTTGTTTTCAAGCATCCAAAAGGCCGGTCGGAACCCCGACCGGCCTATTTTTTTCGTGCCCTTCGGTAACTTGAAGGGTGCTGGTTACGCTGTCACTCTCAGACCGCAACGTATACTGTCCGCAACAGGGGCTTACACACACATGATTTTCAGAGCCAAGACTCGTAAGTTGTTGATTGTAGTGGCGATTATGCTGGCCTGCAGTTTGTCGGGATGGGCTAGCCAATGGGCGGTGCTGGGTCCGGACGGAGGCGATGTCCGCAGCCTGGCCTACGATCCGCATAACCCGGATCGGATTTTCCTGGGGACGAGCACGGGCGTGATTTTTGTATCGAACAACGGTGGGCAGGACTGGGCTCGCTTTGCGCATCTTGGCACGGGCGACGAGTACGTCCTGGACCACATCGCGCTGAATCCCAAACGGGCCAATATCATGTATGCCTCTGCCTGGAGCGCGCAGAGCCAGCAATTCGGCGATATTTTCCGTACGACGGACGGTGGTAAGTCCTGGCAAACTCTGTCGGCGATGCACGGCAAATCCATCCGTGCGATGGCGATGTCGGCTTCCGATCCAAACATTTTGGTTGCCGGCGCGCTCGATGGAGTGTTCCGCAGCAAAGATGGCGGCGATAACTGGGAGCGCATGTCGCCCGCGAATCATGCCGAACTCAAGAATATCGAGTCGATTGCGGTCGATCCGAAGGACCCGAATGTGGTCTATGCCGGAACCTGGCATTTGGCCTGGAAGACGGCCGATGGCGGAGCCAACTGGCAACACATCAAGAACGGAATGGTCGACGACTCGGATGTCTTCTCGATCATTGTGGATGAGAATAATCCGGCGAACGTTTTCGCCAGCGCCTGCTCGGGTATTTACAAGAGCGTGACGGCGGGCGAACAGTTCTCCAAGATTCAGGGCATTCCGTTTTCGGCGCGCCGCACCCGCGTGTTGCGGCAGGATCCGGGCAACCCGAATATCGTTTACGCCGGAACCACGGAAGGCTTGTGGAAGACGATGGACCTGGGTAAGACATGGAAGCGGGTCAGCAATCCGGAGATCGTTGTAAATGATGTGCTGGTAGATCCGCGGAATTCGAAGCGTGTTCTGCTGGCTACCGATCGCAGTGGCGTGCTGTCGTCGCAGGACGGCGCCAGCACATGGTCGGCCTCGAACCATGGCTACACTCACCGTTATGTGACGTCGATTGTGGCGGACCAGAAAGATCTCAATACCATCTACGTGGGCGTGGTGAACGATCGCGAATTTGGCGGAGTTTTCGTTTCGCACGACGGCGGCAACCACTGGCTCCAGAAGAGCTCGGGGCTCGGCGGGAAGGATGTCTTCACGCTGAAGCAGGCGAGCAGCGGCGCGCTGGTCGCCGGAACCAATCATGGGAACTACCTGCTGGAGCGCAATGGCAACGAGTGGCATGCCATTAACACGGTCGTGGTGGAGAAGACTTCATCGCGCACGGTAAAGAAGGGAAGCAAGAAAACGCAAGTTGCCAGCAAGACCAGCACGCGCTCGGTGCTGGAGGCGCGGGTGAA
>QIAI01000215.1:0-4083 GCA_003224995.1 Acidobacteriota bacterium | reverse complement strand
GTCTGTACTTCAGCAAGGATCAAGGCAAGGTTTGGATGGGCGGTCCGGTCCAGGGCGAGAAAGAGTTCCTCTCGGTACGCAGGAAGGGGAGCACAGTGGTGGCGGCGGCGCCGATCAGTGTTTTTGTTTCTACTGACGGCGGAGCAACCTTCACCTCCCATAGTCTCAGGCAGTATGTCAGCAACATCCGGGGCGTGACGGTTACGCCCGACTCTCACATCTTCGTGGCATCCCGCGAAGGCGCATTTGAGAGTACGGACGAGGGCGCAACCTGGACGCACGTACTGACCGGCCTTCCGGACAAGGACATCACGTCGATCGTATATGACGGGAGCGGCAAGCGATTGCTCGCGACCAGCATGCAAACGGGTGTCATTTTTGAGAGCTCGGACAATGGCCGCACGTGGCAACGCGGTCCGGATTCGGGCTATCCGTTGCGCCGTGTCAATGTGGTGCGGGGACGCTTCATCGGAGCGACTCCTTTCGATGGCGTCATTCTGCAGCCGGAAAACGAATCGCAGAGTGCCGCTGCCGGTACCGGAGGAACAAACTAAATAGTTTTCTCTACTGAAACTCAATGCCCGGAAGGCCGTTCAGGTCTTCCGGGCGTTGTCTTTTGCACTCAACAGCACAATCCGATACACCCAAATCGCCATAGTCCGTCCCGAAAAAAATACATGATGAGCTTTCTGCTCGAAGGGTAAGTCTTCTGTTTTCAGTTGACATAAATTGGCATCTCTCTTGCGACTTGTGGAGCTTCCTCTTCCCAGGTGAGGATTCCTTCCATGAAGGCTATGGCAGTCCTACGTGTGGTGTTGCTCGCGTTCGCCCTCGCGACTGCCTTGGGATGCGATCGTCAATCGGCGATTCCAGTCATCGCTCCGGAAATGCGCGCAACGGCAGATGCCGCCCGGCTGCCTTTTGATCGGGAAGCGCGAGGCGACGGCATTTCCCCAACCAGTTCGGTCATCCCTCCGGGAGCGCAACTGCCTCCTGGAACGCCGGTCACGGTTCGCCTGAAGAATGCCATTTCAAGTGCTACCGCACTCCCAAATGACACGTTTGAGGCGGTACTGGAAGATCCTGTCCTGTTCAATGGGCAAATCGTCGCTGAGCGAGGCGCTACGGTCATGGGGCGGGTGATCGAGGCCAAACCCATGACTCCGGCGCGAACTCCCGGATACTTGCGGCTCGCGATTTCGTCAATTGTGATCCATGGGAAGACCTCTTGGGTGCGCACCTCGAGCAACTTCTTGAAGGGATCGGCACCCGGGCGCAAACGCCTGGCAGTTCCGATTTCGAACGAGGGTGCGCTGATCGGGGCCGCTGCTACCGGCAAAGCTCCGAGCTTGGGAAACGCAATGGTGGGCAGTGCGCCCGTACCTGCGCTTGCCATCGTTGCACGCGATGTCACGATCAGCCCGGAACGTCGCCTTACTTTCCGCTTACTCGAGCCGCTGCCGCTACGCCCGAACTAACCTGCCCAACGCTTCTAAGTTCATCAGTTCCCACAGGTTACCCCACCGCTACGGTTGCCGAGTTCTCCCCTCCCGATGTTCAAACATCACAAACGCCAGTGACCACTGCACTTAGCATTCCCAGATTGGACCTTCATAATCGTCCCAAATAGGGAGCGAGGGCTCGCCAGAGACGTTTTGGGAAACAACTCCCTCATTTGGTTGGCGGGAACGAGTAAACGATGGGACAGCCACAGCGGCTTGCAGTGAGTGTCGATGAAGATCTGGATCCGTCTCTCTTGAAGGCGGCGTTCGAATTCAGTTCCGAGGGATTAGCGCTGGCGGAAAGCGGTCGCATTCTGTATGCGAACCAGGCCTTTGCCAGACTGCTTCGCTTCGACAATCCTGCCCAACTGCAGGGCCGGGCGCTCGCCGGTTTCCGACCTGCAGGACATACCTGCGCTCTCGTGAGTCCATGCAATGGCTCCGGGGAACGAGCGAAACATCATCTGTGTCAGTTCGCCATCGTGCGCGGTGAAGGGAAGGTCGCTTCGGTGGAGGCCTCGTGCACCGCATTTCAGAACAATGGGCGAGAATTCATAGTTCTGACGGCGCGGGACGTGACCCTGCGGGAACGGCGGCGCGTACTTCGGGACGAAGACCTCCGCTTTCGGGTCATCTTCAATGGTGCACCCACGGGCATTTTCCAGTGCGACACACAAGGAAAAGTTCTGGAAACCAATCCCGCACTGCAGCGCATGCTGGGATATTCGCGCGAAGAATTGCGCGGCATGTCCTTGCAGGATTTTACTCATCCCGAGGACCGCGTAAATGCCTTGCATTTGTTTGAAGAGCTAGTTGAGGGAAAGCGAAACTCCTACGAACTGGAACTTCGCTATCTGGGTAAGGGGGCGGCGGTCGGGTGGATTCGTGTCACGGTCTCACTGGTGCGCGGGGTCGATGGGAAACCTCAGTTTGCCATCGGCATGACGGAAGACGTCACGGAGCGTAAACGGGCCGAGCAACGATTGCGTGAAGCGCAGAAGATGGAAGTGATCGGGCGCCTGGTGGGCGGAGTTGCGCACGATTTCAACAATCTGCTTACCGGAATCACTCTCTACAGCGACTTGCTCATCGCCGGGCTCGAAAAGGGCAGCCGGCTGCATCACCATGCCGAAGAGATCCGGATGGCCGGGGAGCAGGGCGCCGCGCTCATCCAGCAACTGCTGGCCCTCTCTCGCCAACAGGTGATCGAGCCGCGCATACTTTCCCTGAACGACCTCATCGCCAACTCGTCACCCGTTTTGAAAGCCAACTCGGCCAGGTCAAGATCGACCCCACGCAGTTTCAGCAAGTGTTATTCAATCTCGTGCTGAATGCGCGCGATGCCATGTCGCAGGGGGGAAATATCCTGGTCGCAACCAGCAACACGATGATTGATCCCTCCGAGTCGCTGTACGAGAAGCCGACCTCGGCAGTGACCCTTACGGTCACCGACTTGGGATGCGGCATGAGTCCCGAGACGCTGTCTCACCTGTTCGAGCCTTTTTTCACCACCAAGGCCAATGGGCGGGGTACGGGACTGGGCCTGGCCAGCGTCTACAACATTGTCAAAAGCAATGCGGGCACGATCCATGTGGACAGCGAGCCGGGCCGCGGCACGCGAGTGAGAGTGAACTTTCCCCGAGTGGATGAACCGCGAGCAACCCCGCTCCTCGCGTCCACCTATTCTCCCAGGCGCGCGGACGAGACGATTCTGCTGGTGGAAGACAACATCGCGGTGCGGCAGGCGGCGCAGCGAATTCTGGGCGAGTGCGGCTACAAGGTGTTGGAAGCGGGTAGTGGCCCGGAGGCGATCCGCGTATCTCGAGAACATTCCGAACCGATCCACCTGCTGCTAGCCGATCTTGTGATGCCCGGGATGGGCGGCCGCGATCTTGCACGGCAGCTCTTGATCGAGCGTCCTGAACTGAAGGTTCTATACATGTCCGGCTACGAGCCTGCACCCGAGGGCTCGCGCAGTGAGATTGAGCAGATTGTGCTGTTCAAAAAGCCGTTTACCGGCGCTGCATTGCTCGAACGGTTACGCGAAACGTTGGATGTGCCACCTCCCCGGACTTCTAAGAAACCCAGGAATCGAAAGCGAGAAAAGTCATGACCGTAGCGGAAGCGCCAGTCCCCGTCATCCCTCAAATTGAGGGCGCCAATTTTCTAAACCTGCTTATCGTAGACGATGAACGAGCCATTCGCGATGCCTGCCGGGAGGTGGCGCAATCGCTGGGATTCACGGCCTTCACGGCAGATTCGGCAGAGCATGCCTATCGCTTGCTGGAGGCGCACGGAATTGATGCCGTGCTGCTGGATTTGCGACTTCCCGGTGCTGGGGGCTTGGAAGCTCTCAACCAGATCAAGAGCCGTCGTCCCGATGCCATCATCGTGGTGGTGACGGGCTATGGCACCGTGCAGTCGGCGGTGCAGGCGATGAAAAACGGCGCGTACGATTACGTTACCAAGCCTTTCAGTCTGGATGAACTGAAGCTGCTGCTCGATCGAGTGGCAAGCCATCTGAAACTGAAGACGGAGAACCGCGTACTGCGGGAGAAGATCAAGTCGAAGCAGGGATTCG
>QIAI01000214.1 GCA_003224995.1 Acidobacteriota bacterium | reverse complement strand
CATCAGCGCAAGCGCGATGTTCCCCTGCGCAGGTTGTCCCTTCCGACGGAGTTGCCAGTTCAGCACGCTGCCCAGCAATAGCGCGAGAGAAGCACCAAGTAAGGGCGCGCGGAAAGCACCCAAGGCCCTGGGCGTGAGGTCAAGCACGTGTCCCAGCGAAAGATCGTAATCTTGCGGATTTTTCTTCAGCAAATCCGCCAGATCCGCTCCCCGCGAGAGAAGATGCGAGATGGACAGCAAGTACATGCCAACCACGAATGCCAGGATGCCAACCGCAAGCAGCACCGTCGCCGAAATCCTGCCGGCACGGCGATCGCTTTCGGCAGTATCTGGCATGGCCTCTCGTGCCAACCACCCGCCCACCAGCAGCGCCATACCCGGCAAGGCCGGAATCGTGTAGTACTCCTGACGCGTGGAAAAGCTGAAGAAGCCCACGATCACAATCGCCCAAAGAACAAAGAGCAGATTTGCGCGTTGCCGGCGGGTAAGCCCTTTCCGTAACTTGTCCAGCCGCAGAGGTAAGTCCCGCACGGCCTGGGGAAGAAATACGATCCACGGAATCAACCACGCCAGCAACAAGCCCCAGAAGATCAGCAGTGGCACCGTGTCGTACCCCGCCGGAACCCTCTTGTTCAGGAAGCGATAAATGTGTTCATTCACGAAATAGAACCATAGAAAACCCTTCACCGTGCCCTGCGTGGGATTCCTTATTGCCGCAAGGACGTGCCAAGGCGCAGCCACCACAAAAAAAACCAGGCTGCTCGAGACCAGACGCAACTTCCATAGGTGGCGCAGGTTCCCCGTGAGTAGTAAATAAAGTCCGATCGCCCCCATCGGAAAGACCAGGCCGATCAATCCCTTCGTGAGCACGTTGAGAGCGCAAGTCACCGCAAAACCCCAGCAATTAAGCCGCGACGGTTTTTCTTCTTCCAACGAACGCAGGAAGAAGTAGTAACCAATCGTGAGCCATAAACCCACCAGCACGTCGGGAATGAGGAATCTGGTGAAAATATAGGGGCCAATCGAAGTCGCTAATACCGCGCCCGCATACAATCCGCCCATCTCGCCGTAGGCGAACCGTCCCAGCTCATACGTGGCTAGCAGCAAGGCAAGCACACCCAGCATCAGCGGCAAGCGAGTGCTCCAGTCGCTGATCCCGAACATGCTATAGCTCGCCGCCAGGCTCCAGTACATCAAAGGAGCCTTTTCCAGGTAGCGAATGCCATTGGTATACATCGTGACCCAGTCGTGCCGCACCAACATTTCGCGGGCGGCTTCCGCGTGGATCGTATCCACATCGTCCAGCAAGGCCGGTGTAAACATGCTGGCAAAATAAATGATTCCCCACAGAAGACCGAGGAGGAAGATTGATTTGGAATGTGAAAGCGGAGGGTGGGGTGCTGTTGCAGATTCGCCGCGTGCGCCGGGTTCCTCGTCCTGCAGGGTAACAGACAGGTTCATGCGCGATTCCGCAAAGCCCTGTGATTATACGGGCCGACGAAACCGTCAATCAACTAATGCGCGCTTATTGGGGCGCAGTGCTCACCAGCACGTGCCCCAGGACCTCGCGAATTTTGGCCGCCAGGGATTTCAGCGTAAACGGCTTTTGCAGAAAATTGGTCTGGACATCCAGAATCTTGTGGCGGAGAACCACCTTCTCCGAATACCCCGAGACAAACAATACCTTCATGGCGGAGTAACGCTCGGACAGGAGTTCGGCAAGTTGGCCGCCGCTCATCCCCGGCATGACCACATCCGTCACCATAATGTCGATGCGGCCCTGGTGTTTGTCGGTTACCTCCACGGCATGCAGTCCGTCGCCGGCTTCGATCACGGTATACCCACACTGGCGCAAGTACTCACCAGCCGGATGCCGCACTGCGCTCTCATCCTCCACCAGCAAGATCGTCTCTGTCCCTCGCAAGTCAGCGGCGGAAGAGACGATCTCCGCGACGGCTGCGGGTCGCGTTCGACGCTCGAAGCGCGGAAAGTAGATCTTGAAAGTCGTCCCCATGCCAGGCTCGCTGTACACCCAGATGAATCCTCCACTCTGTTTCACAATCCCGTACACGGTTGCCAGCCCGAGACCAGTTCCTTTGCCCTGCTCTTTCGTGGTGTAGAACGGCTCAAAGATGTGGGGCAGGTGTTCCGAGTCAATACCATCGCCGCTGTCGCTTACCTCGAGCATCACGTAATTTCCCGGGGGAACGACCATCCTTGACTGCACGTAGTGCTCGTCCAGTTCCACGTTGTGCGTGGCAATCGTAAGCTTCCCTCCTGCGGGCATGGCATCGCGCGCGTTGGCCGCGAGATTCATCACCACCTGCTCGAGTTGTACCGAATCGAGCTTGACCTTATCCAGGTTGGGCTGTGGTGCGATGATCAATTCCACATCTTCGCCAATCAACCGCGGCAGCATCCTCGAGATGTCCCGCAAAATCGCATTCAGATCGAGTACCTGCAGCGACTGCGTCTGCTTTCTTCCGAAGGCCAGCAGTTGGCGGGTCAGGTCCGCCGCACGCCGGGCAGCGCTCAGGATTTCCTGCACATTCCGATGCAGCCGGTGTTCGGGGCCCACCGAATCCTGCATCAGCTCCGCATAGCTGCTGATCACCAACAGCAGGTTATTGAAATCGTGCGCCACGCCACCCGCCAGCACACCGATGGCATCCATCTTCTGCGCTTGAAATAAGGCGGCCTCCAGCCGGCGCCGTTCACTGATATCACGGTCGTTCGATATGAAATGGGTTACTCTGCCCGACGCATTCCGTACCGGCGTAATGGTCTTCTCGACCACAAACGATTCGCCGGTCTTTTTCCGGTTGACCAGCACTCCACGAAAGATTTCGCCTGCCGTAATGGTTCTCCACAATTCCCCGTAGACTTCCGGACTTTGTTCTCCCGATTTTAAAATCCGCGGCGTCTGTCCGAACACCTCGGCCCGCGAGTACCCAGTTAGTTTTTCAAATGCGGGGTTCACATATTCGATGATGCCTGTACTATCGGTGATCAAGACCAGATCGGCCGACTGTTC
>QIAI01000213.1 GCA_003224995.1 Acidobacteriota bacterium | reverse complement strand
ATGCGCAGGGCCGGGCGGACGTACCCAGGACGCGAGAGTTGGCGGAACTGGCACGGCCGTTAAGCGTCACCTTCAACCGCGCGTTCGATGTGACGCCAGATCTGGCAGCTGCGCTCGAGGATGTGATGAGGTCAGGGGCGGATCGCGTTTTAACATCAGGCGGGAAGGCCACGGCCATTGAGGGGCTGGATGTGATCGCGCAGTTGGTGAGTCAATCTGCCGGACGGGTCGGCATTCTTGCTTGCGGGACCGTGCGGGCGGAGAACGTGGCTGAAGTCGTGGAAAAAACGGGCGTGCGAGAGGTGCATGCCAGACTGGACAGTGCAGTTCCTGATCGGGGAGATCGGGGTGCGTTGGTGCGGGTGGAAACGGTCATTCAACTTTTACGGGCGGTGGATAACATTCGAGCGTAGCTGCAATGATGAAATGCTTAAATCTTAAAACGCCGAGAACGAAGGGAGCGCTGAGAAAACAGAGAAAACGCTGAGAACGCGGAGAAACCTGAGTTGGAGAAAACTTGTTCTTTCTTTCGCCTGAATGGGTTGCAAGGCGGGCGAGGGCACCCGCCCTACAAGGTTTTGACTAGGCCGTCTTGCGATTTCGAGTTGTGGCTTTGACGGTGGAATCCGCTTCAGCGCTTTTGCCACGTGTCGCGCCTCCGTTCCCCTGGGCTGACTCCATGTTCTCTACGCCCTGTGCGAGCACGGGAGATTCGATCAGTTCCCAGTCTCCACCCTGGTTCCAAGGGCCACGGGCGTCTCTTTCCCCGAAGTCGCCCGTGCCGGTTGAATCGTCGAAATATTGGTTCACGAGCACGGGAGTTGGCGGAATTTTTCCAATCGAGAAAGGGTCCTTGCCGAGGCTCTCGAGGGCGAGGGTGAAGGCCTTCATGTGAGTGATCTCGCGCGTCATCAGAAACTGCAGCGCGTCTTTTGAGCCGGGATCGTCACAGAAGTCGATGAGGCGTTCGTAGACGATCTTGGCGCGAGCTTCGGCGGCAATATTGCTGCGCAGATCGACGTCGAGTTCGCCGGTAATCTTCAGGTAGTCGGCCGTCCATGCATCGCCCATGGAATTGAACAAGCCCACACCGCCGCCGCCCGCGATGGCGATGAGCGGATCCTCGTTTGCGGCCTCGAAGTTCTTTTTCAACGGTTTCAAGTGCATGCGGGCCAGCGTGCCGACCACTTCCAGGTGGCTGAGTTCTTCGGTTCCGATGTCCATCAGGAGGTCTTTGCGGTCGGGATCTTCGCAGTTGAGGCCCTGGATGGAATATTGCATGGCGGCGGCCAGTTCTCCGTTAGCTCCCCCGAACTGTTCCAACAGCATGTTGCCGAAGCGAGGATCTGGCGTTCCGACTTTCACGGTATACATAAGCTTCTTGATGTGGTGATACATGGCAATCCTTTCGTAGGTGACGGGTTAATGAGGGGATTTGGCTTCAACGAGTAGACGTATAGGTTGAACCGAAGAGGGCGCTCGGGGCAATCGGGCAGTTTCTCTAGTTCCTTTGGAAAACTGGCAGGAGGCGCGGAAAGTAGCCAGATTTCAACGGAATGGTGCCAGCCGGGCGTGCTAAACTTTGCTGAGGAATTCTCTGCGAGACCCAGGTTTGATCGAGCTAGCGCCTTCCATATTGTCGGCGGATTTCGCCCATCTGGCGGACCACGTCAAGCGCGCCACCGAGGGCGGCGCCACCGTGGTGCATGTGGACATCATGGATGGCCATTTTGTGCCCAACCTGACCATTGGGCCACCGGTGGTGAGGTCGTTGCGCAAGGCCACCAATCTGCCGCTCGATTGCCACCTGATGATCGAGAATCCGGACGATTTTATTCCCGCTTTTGTGGAGGCAGGGGCGAACTGGATCTCGGTTCATCAGGAAGTGTGCCGGCATCTGGACCGTACGCTGCACCTCATTCGCGAACATGGTGCGCTGGCGGGAGTGGTCATCAATCCCGCGACACCGGTGGAAATGCTCTCGGAAGTGCTTGATTTAGTGGACTATGTGCTCGTCATGTCGGTAAACCCGGGATTTGGCGGGCAGAAATTTCTGCCGAACTCGTTGCATAAAATGCGCCGCCTCGCCGAGATTCGGACGCGACGAGGATTGAATTTCCGGATTGAGGTCGATGGCGGTGTGGCGCTCGATACCGTGGCCGAGGTGGTGCGTGCCGGAGCAGAAATTCTGGTGGCGGGCAACGCGGTGTTCGGTAGCGGTGATCCAAAGACAAATGCCGAGAGATTGTTGAAGGCGGCCGTTGAGGCCACGCTGCAACGGGTGTAAACGGCGGGCAATATTTGCCTCCGCGGCCCGATAGCAACTTGGATCCTGGTTTCATTTGCGAGGGCGAAACGCCATCGCAATCGCCGGCGGAATGCCGGAGCTACGAATTCCCCGAGGTTCATATGTCACGTCGTATCCCGGTTGTCGTTCTGTTAGGGACGCTGGTTTTCTGCGCGGCCTGCACGAACAAGAAGGTCAACAATCCGCTGGCGAATGTCGGTTCGAAGCAGCCCGATAAGGTTCTGTTCGATCGCGCCATGGATGCCATGAAGCACAACCGGTTCGATGTGGCGCGCATGACTTTGCAGACTCTGATCAATACGTACCCGGATTCGGAATTCATAGCGCGCGCGAAGTTGGCGGTGGGCGATTCATGGTACGCAGAAGGTGGCACGGCGGCGATGTCGCAGGCCGAAATCGAATACAAAGACTTCGAAACGTTCTTTCCGAACATGCCGGAAGCTGCTGAGGCGCAGCTGAAGATCGCTAATATCCACTACCAGCAGATGGAGAAGCCGGATCGCGATTACACCCACGCCAAGCGGGCCGAGGATGAATACCGCAATTTGATTCTGCAGTATCCCGATTCGAAATTGTTGCCCGAGGCCAAGCAACGGTTGATGGAAGTGCAGGAAGTGCTGGGCGAGCGGGAATTTGAGATCGGACGCTTCTACTATTTACGGCAATCGTACCCGTCGGCGATCGCCAGGCTGACGTCG
>QIAI01000212.1 GCA_003224995.1 Acidobacteriota bacterium | reverse complement strand
CTATCCATTCGGCAGCAAGGAGTTCAGTGATCTGGTGCATTACGTACGCAGCGGCGACTTCGTGCGCGAACTTCTGCTCGAAAGCCGGGATGTGGATGAGTATGCCTTCTCGCTGGGCGCTCTCTCGCATTATGCCTCCGACATCGCCGGGCACCCTGCCGTCAACGAAGCAGTTGCCATCCAGTATCCCAAGCTGCGAGCGAAGTTTGGCAAGTCCGTCCGGTATGCGCAGGATAAAACAGCGCACTTGAAGACGGAGTTCGGGTTCGACACGGTGCAGGTCGCGAAGAATCGCTATGCCTCGCAGCAGTACCATGACTTCATCGGATTCAAAGTCTCAAAACCACTGCTGGAGCGGGTGTTCCCAGTGGTGTACGGAGCGGAGTTGAAAGATGTACTCACCCACGAAGATCTTGCGGTCGGTTCCTACCGGTTCTCGGTCAGCCGGCTGATTCCGCAAATGACCCAGGTCGCTTTGCAAACTCACAAGAAGGACCTGATGCACGAGACGCCCAATTTTTCCAAGCGTAAGTTCCTGTATCGTCTTTCGCGTTCCGGTTATGAGAAGGAGTGGGGTAAGGACTACGTGAAGCCCGGCGTGGGCACGCGGATCCTGTCAACCCTGCTGTGGTACATGCCCAAAATTGGGCCGTTCAAAGGACTGGCATTCAATAACCCGACTGCCAGAACTGAGGACCTTTATTTCAAGAGCATCAATACGACCGTCGATCAGTATCGAGCTCTTCTCGAAGAAGTACGCTCGGACTCGCTCGTGCTTCCCAATCGCGATCTTGACACTGGCAACGGGACCAAGGCTGCGGAATACTCCCTCACGGACGACACCTACGCGAAGTTGCTGGCACAGCTCTCGGAGCGGAAGTTCGACCTGACATCACCAGCACTGCGCGCTAACATTCTCGAGTTCTACTCGGATCTTTCTATCCCAATTGAAACGAAGAAAGACCAGGCTCGCTGGAATAACCTGCTGATCTCGCTGGATCAATTAAGGCTGCTAGCTCCTGCGCCCGTTGTCGCAAGTGGCTCCGCGCAGTAACGCTGCCCCTGCGATGGCAGGCAAGGGGCTGCTCCCACACCGGGCTAATCTTCGCAGCCTGAGCCGAGAGCGCGCCTCCAGACAGTAGTAAACTTGGTGTTTGTATGCGTAAACGGCTCATTACCCCAACCCCGGAGACTGTTCGATCCCGTGGTGAAGGCTGGTTAGATGTTGAGCGGGCAGCAATTGTTGAAATCACCTCCGAGGACAAGGACTATCCGGTTGAGTCTGCCTTCGCTTCGGGAGAAGCGCAGGGCTGGCGCGCCGCGGAACCGGGGACGCAAACGATTCGGCTGGTATTTGATCAGCCGCAAAGGCTGCGGTCCATAGCGCTTGTGTTTGAAGAGAATGAAATCGCCCGCACGCAAGAATTCGTTTTACGCTGTTCTTCAGATGGCGGAAGTGCAGTTAAAGAAATTGTGCGGCAGCAGTGGAGTTTCAGTCCGCCTGAGTCGATACGCGAGGTAGAAGAATATCGAGTAGACCTTGCAAGCATTACTACACTCGAACTGATTATCAATCCGAACATCAGTGGCGGAATTGCTCGCGCCTCCCTTAAGAGTTTCCGTCTCTCTTGATCGTCGTGCACGAGTAGATCCGGCCCGGTCTAGTCAAGTTCTACTTCCTTGTTCTGGTTGAACAAACTGTCATGTAGCTAACTTCCAGTCTCAATTGGTTCTATTTCCGCTGACATGACCATTGGACAACGCTACAGTGTAGCGGAAGCAAAAGTCGTCTCCCTGGAGCCTAGTTCAGTTGCTGTAGTGCGCGGCAAACGGACTGTGAAAGTCGTGCCCTCGCCGTTTGACGCCTCCACGTGGATGACGCCCTCGTGGGCTTGGACGATTTCGCGGGTGATGTAAAGGCCGATACCAAGACTAGTCTCGTTTGCGTGACTAATCGAGTCTTCCTCGGTAAAGCGCACCAGTGGTTCAAAAATGGATTGCATTCTTTCTCGATCTATCGGAGCGCCTTTGTTTTTTATTCTCGCGACGATCTCGTCTGAGCCGCAATCCAAATGAACTGTTACGGGCTCCGTTTGGGCACCGTGTTGTAACGCGTTACCGACTAAATTGGAAAAGACCTGCGCGATTCTGGCTCCATCCCAGAATCCTTCTCTGTTGCCCTTCGCGCTAAATTCAATCGTGCGTTCAGGATATTTCGTGCGCAACTCTTCAACGGCGCCCAGGCAAAGATTGACGATGTCGGTCTTCTTCAAGTTAATGGGGAGGCCTGAGCCCAGTTGGGTGCGCGTAAAATCGAGCAAGTTGTTGACCAGTTTAAGCATCCTCTGTCCGCTGTTGAAAATCCGTGTCGCCAACTCATTGTGTTTGCTGGCAATATAAGTAGTGCTCATGATTAGGCTTGCGCCCATGATGGAATCTTCCAGCGGGTGACGCAGATCGTGGCCAAGAATAGAGAGAAACAAGTTCTGCGATTTCTTAACCGCCCGGGCATAGCGCCCCACCGATTCTGCCAGTGCCTGATCGATCGCTTCATTGAAGCGGATGATGTCCAGGGGCTCGACATCCTGTCGTTTGTCGGCCGAATTTGACCAAAGTCGCAGGACGCTCGCCCTCAGCGCCCGAAATTCTGACACGATTTGCTCAATTGTGTATCCGGAAAGGAGACGTGCATCAGCGTGTGACTCAGCCGCGGTGTCATCGTTGTCCCGGAGCCCGTGCCCCTTCGATTTTTCAGACTGCTCCAAGGCCGTTTGCCCGGCAGTGAGATCCTTGGCGATCACTCTCAGCATGGCAGATGCATGATCTCTGAGCGCTGTTCTATCCATGGTAAGCGCAGGAGGCTCGATGGTCCGTGCAAAGTCTTCCCAAGCCTGAACTATGGACTCCATATTCTCGGAAATAAAATCAGATAGGTGCATGACGCCTCCTGTTGATCGACGGAGAGTATTGCGGAATGAGGTTCATCGTGACCCAAGAAAATTGGCCGAGACCGGAATGCGGTCTCGGCCGGAGCAGGAATGCTCAAGTAATTACTGTTTGTCGGCTTTTAATTCT
>QIAI01000211.1:2547-5816 GCA_003224995.1 Acidobacteriota bacterium | reverse complement strand
TTTTGCGGCAATGGGAAACTGTGCAGCATTGTCCAGGCGCGAATCGAAGAAATTCCCTTTCCCGTGCATTTCGAGGTTCGCGACGAACGCATTCCAGTAAGTCACTGAACCCCAGCCCGTCCAAGTGTGAAGGTTGACGCCCGCGAGTCCGAAAGCCGGGGGAATCAATACCGCGGAGGTCTTGCCGTCGGGGCGAAATGCTTTGCCGTCCAAAATCAGTTCGGCATCGAAATGGCCGGGACCCCAACTCTGCAGCACCTTGCGTACGGCAGCCTGATCAACGCCCAACAGATCAGCAAAGGGCTGCAAGTCCGGGGCAAGGGACACGATATCGCCTACGTTCAGATCCCGATTGGCCCATCCATCCAACCGGTGTCCGATGCCTTGGGTTAAGGAGTTATCGACAGTGGAGTGGCAAAGCGCGCATTGAATTCCAACCGATTGCAGGCTGCCGTCGGGTTTGAAAAAGCCGGTGACACCAAGCACAGAATCAAGCTTGAGTAAGGCGAGAGTTACCGCAGGGTCATCGAGATTTACCTGACCCTGCTTGAGTTGTTCGACGAGAGACGCGGGAAGCGCATCTACGTCAACTTTCAGTCCTAGCGACAAAGCAGCCTTTGGGCTCAGGCCGGGACCAACACCGCCGAATTTCTTTCCCTCAATTGCCTGATGCAGCTTTAGCGCATCCCCCCAAAAGGTTTGATCCTCGAAAGTATCAAAGCGGAAGACTTGCCGGCCCTGGTTCACCATGTGAACCGCATTGCGAAGGTTCGCCTTATCTGGTCGAGAGAGATGAAAACTCGAAACAGTCCGCTTCTGTTGCGCGAAAAGCAAGGCGCAGCCGAGAACTGTCACTAAAACCACAAGCACTTTGCGATGATTCATAAACCACCCTCCATGGCGAAGCAGGCGATTGCCAGAAGACTCAGTACTAGCTCGACAATGGCTGGAGATCAACGTCGGTATGTTCGGTTGCGGGAAAAGCGTTTTCTCCACAACGTAATGGAGTGAAGACGCGAGCAGCGGTTACAGGAGCATTTGTCAATAATTTGTCAAAACCCGTTCCATTAACGGGCCTGCGTCCGACGGGGTGCATATCGGGTGTAACCTTTTTCCTGTATCCCACTCTTTAATTGCAGGAGAAGGGCAATGGCTGGCGCGGCACTGGTTGAGCAAGCGAAGCAGGAAAGCTGGAGCGACGAGGACGTCGTAAGCCGGATACTGGCCGGGGAGACGGCGCTGTATGAACTCCTGATGCGGCGTTACAACCAACGTCTCTATCGCGTGGCTCGGGCTATTTTGCACAATGGGGGCGAAGCGGAAGATGTAATGCAGGACACCTACGTCCGCGCATATGAACATCTCAACCAGTTTGCGGGGAAGGCGAAGTTTTCGACCTGGCTGACACGCATCGCGGTACACGAAGCCTTAGCGCGACAGCAACGCGGAAGCCGATATCGGGAGTTGGAACCAACGTCAGAAAAACAAGGGGATCCCATGGACACGATCGCCTCGCCGGCACCGGATCCAGAGCGAGAGGCCGCAAACTCGGAGATTCGCACCCTGCTGGAAGAAGCGATTGAAGACCTGCCAGGTACTTACCGAACCATTTTCATGCTGCGCGAAGTGGAAGAGTTGAGCACGACGGACGTCGCCGACATTCTTGCGATCACCGAAGAAAACGTTAAGATTCGCCTGCATCGTGCCCGGGTATTGTTGCGCAAGAATCTTTACTCGCGTACGGGCATGAAAAAGAACGACGCCTTTACTTTTCACGCATTACGCTGTGATCGCGTGGTGAAGCATGTCTTTGAGCAATTTAAATCAGGCACTAAGACAGAATCCATCGCGGCGAAAGCATACGAATAGTCGCCCGCACTGACGAGTACGACAGCAGAAAGGATGCCGGCCAAGCATCAAGTAGAATCATCCCAGCCAGTCAGCCCATCCCCGCTCGAATATTTCTCTTCCGTCAGAATAGGTTGCATTTTCATTGCTATGCACTATCTTGCACCTTTCACTCTTGACAACAGTATTGCTTCGAGGCATTCTGCTCCACCATTCAGCAAAACGAGGGCTGCGATGCGCATACCAGATGGAATTACCCGTCGCGATTTCATGAACGGAATGTTAATAGCCGCCGGCGGTGCTGCGGTAGGCGGTTCGTTCCCCATGCGAGCCTTCGGCGCTACCACCACTTACCCGTGTGACGGAAGCGCTGGCAGTGACCCGCGAGTGCTCCGCGGCGGGAACCTTCCCTCGGTGTTTAATATCGCTCACTGGTTGCGGGATGGTCGTCTTACATTCAAGAGCTCCTCGGTAGTGATATCCAGTTCGCCTTGCGATAAATACACAGGCAGTTACCCCATCACCGCCGATAACGGAAATTATGAAGTGATCATAGTCGGCAGTGGTATGTCGGGCTGCTCGGCGGCTTACTACCTGACTCGAAACCGGCCAGGGACCAAAGTCCTGATTCTCGATGGGCAAGCGACCCCGGGCGGCAACGCGAACCGAGATGACTTGTCGCCGATTCCTGACATCGCTTCCACCGCAACTGCCTACGCGGTTCAACCGTATGCGCCATTTCTGACGGACCTTTACAATACAACCGGAATTAACTGGTCCAACTATCTCGTTCCCTCGCCCTTCTACAGCTACTTCTTCGATAGCCAGACTCCTTATGTGAATCCCGGGACAAATAGCTGGAATATTGATACCTATGGCGCCGGGCTGAAACAGATGCCTTACCCGACCGCCATTGTGAATCAGTTGCAGCAGGCGGCGCAGGACTTAGCGAACTGGTACCACAAGCCCGGCTCTCCGACGGATCCGGCCGACATGAGCGATCCCAAGTATGACTACCTCTCGCCCATGACCTTCGATCAATACCTGACGCAGACCAAGGGATTCCATCCCGCCGTCTCCGACTTCTACACCCGCTATGCCGTGGATGCTCTCGACGGAACCTGTAGCCAGGTCAGCGCCTACACTTCGATCAGCTTCCTGGGCGCGGAGTACAATCCCTCGTTTGCCTATCCCGGCGGAAATTCCGGCATCCTCCGCCACGTGGTCAAGTGGCTGATTCCGACGGCGATTGCCGGCAGTTCCGATGTCGAGATCCTCACCAATCCTTACAACCTGGCGGCGATGGACAGCGCCAGCAACAACGTCCGCATTCGCCAGAACTGCATGGTCGTGCAAGGCAATACCTCGAGTTCGAACGCCAACGTCGTCTATTTCAGCAACGGAAAATTCTATCGAGCCAC
>QIAI01000211.1:0-2437 GCA_003224995.1 Acidobacteriota bacterium | reverse complement strand
GCGGCGCCTGTGGTGGGCCTCGGCTACGATGGCTATTATTGGGGCGGTCAATATTTTGCCGATTTCGTGGTGGCTGACTGGATGAGCGCAACCGGCCCGAATCCAAATCGATCCAATCCCAACCGCCAGACCGTCCTGACTTTTTACGGCGGCAATAACTTGCCCGTGAACGCAATGCCTCAGGCGCGCATCGACCTTCTGACCACTCCTTTTTCCAGTTACGAGAGTTCGTTGCGGTCCGATATGAACCGCATATTTGCCGGGCGGAATTTTGATTTCGATCGGGATGTTCAGGCGCTGTATCTATACCGCTGGGGGCACAGCATGGTGTACCCGAAACCCGGCTGGCCGTTCAGCGCACCCATCGTCAATGGCGGGCAGGTAACCCGCGTTCCTTCAGCACGCTTCTACGCGCGCCAGCAGGTTGGCAGAATCTCGTTTGGCGCGCAGGACGTGGAATCCAGCCCGGCGAATGAAAGCGCCATTGGCGCCGGATTGCGCACCAGCGGAGAAGTGCTGCCATTGCTGTAGAGAGGCGCTGTCCGACGGAGAGGAGCTTGATCTCCAAGGCTCCGCGCTGACTCGTGTCACCTCGGACCCATGCAGGCCTGCGTGCACCACGGTCACGTTGATATGCTTTAATGGCAACATGGAACGGGAACAGGCCTACCCGCGCGCGGTTTTGGGAACCATTGTCGCAGCCAGCGCCGCTGCCATTTCGTTCCTGCTGTGGCTGCTCTACGTACACCAGGCGTCCGCTCAATTGGCAGCGCACTGGACCTTCCTGCCGGCGCTCAACGCACTTCTGAATGGACTGAGCGCGATCGCGCTCTGTATCGGGCTGTACTTGATCAAACACGGCGACCGGCGGCGCCACCGTACCAGCATGCTCTTCGCCTTTGGGTTTTCTTCGCTATTCCTCATCAGCTATATCATCCACCACGCCCTGCATGGGGACACCCACTTCGCAGGCACGGGCACGGTTCGCCCGATCTATCTCTCTATTTTGGCCAGCCACGTTTTTCTTTCAATTGTCGCGCTGCCTCTGGTATTGACCACCTTTTTTTTCTCGCTCAGCGGCCGGTTCGCGATGCATCGAAGCATCGCGCGCTATACCTTCCCCATCTGGCTTTATGTTTCGATCACGGGCGTGATCGTCTTCGCATTCCTCAAAATCTACGCATAGCAGGATGAATCCTGCCGGGCGTTGCCTGTGAGCTGGACCCAGTCAGAATCTGGCTAGGGATGTCGAGTTGTTGCCGCCTACTTCCAGACTCGCATACCTGGACGGGATTAGAGATCACCTTTTACTTCAAACCCCCACAATTTGAGCAGATCATCTGGAACGTATTTCTGGTCTTTGTTTTTCTGCGCCCACTCCCTGAGTTGGAGGGAAGTTCCATAATCAGCCGGAGCTAGACGGAGCTTCTTGACGACCTCCTCAAAGGAAGTAGGAGTGATCGGGCCGCTGTGTGTCTCAGGCTTGCCCCAGTTCGGATTTCCACGCTTCTTTGCCATTAGAATTTCGGCCTCTGGTTCACGGCCTGATTCATCTTCCGCATTTTTTTCGCTTCCTCCGATACAGTGCATCCATGCTGGGACCGCAGTAGAGAGAGTGATTCTAGTTGATCAGCTCAGCTCCGAACGATAGAAATGACGCCGCTCGAAAATCCCCAGGGGTAACTCGAAAGTCTTTATCTCTGCCGACTCGAATTCGAATTCCCGTCCACACTCCGGCACCGGGCACCCCGCCCGGAACTTGCCTGCAGCTGCTCCCAGAGTACTCTGAGGCGTAACCACAATCCAACTTCCGCACTTTGGACAACTGACGCAGGAGCATGCAATCCGATCGGCCATACACAGGATTATATTGCCCATCCGGCCTCGCCGCCGCGACCAGAACTGCAGCCGCGGGGTACTCGGATCGGAAATGGGATGTCTCCGGCAAAAAGCTTGCGCATGATAAGATTAAGCTCGATCCGGATGCTCGTTTCACGCTCTGCAGCACATTGTTTCTGACCAAGCGCGAGAGCACACGGACGCTTTTACACTGCAGTTTAAAGCAATTTTCAACCTGCGGAAGTGGTGGAACTGGCAGACACACCATCTTGAGGGGGTGGCGCCGAAAGGCGTGGGGGTTCAAATCCCCCCTTCCGCACCAGGATTCTGATTTCATTGGAGAGGCCGGCAGAGGGCCGGTGGGTTACGATTCGCATGCATTATTTGATTGGCCTGATCTACGCGCTGCACATTCTGGTTTCCCTTTTTCTGATCATCGTGGTGCTGTTGCAGAGTGGCAAAAGCGGTGACATTGCCGCTGCTTTCGGAGGCATGGGCAGCCAGACAGCCTTTGGCCCGCGCGGAGCAGCCACGGCCCTTTCCAAAGCGACCACCTGGTCCGCCGTGCTCTTCATGGTGACATCCATCACGCTTTCGA
>QIAI01000210.1 GCA_003224995.1 Acidobacteriota bacterium | reverse complement strand
GATTACGGCAATGCTCGCCGTCCGCGAACGGCTTTTCAGTTTTTCTACCAGTTGGCGGCCGTCCATCCCAGGCATCCGATAATCGCAAACCAGCAGGTCGGGAGTGTCTTCCACGGCTTTCACCAGGGCGTCAGCAGCATCATTCGCGGTAGTGACGATAGCAAGCGGAGTCAATGCCCCACGCAACATTCCCAGGACCATCGGATTATCGTCCACCAGCAGGACTTTGACGTTATTCGGCATGCGAGGGGCTAGGTCTTTTTACTGGGACGGATGTAGTCTCCACTTTTTCCGCCAGATTTACGGTTGAGCACGATTTGGCGAATTTCAATTCCTTTATCTAAAGCCTTGCACATATCGTACACGGTGAGCGCGGCCACGCTGGCGGCCACCAGCGCTTCCATTTCCACTCCCGTCACAGCCGTCGTGGTTACTTTTGAGGTAATAGCGACGCCATTCTCGCATAGCTGCAAACTCACATCAACGTGCGCCAAGGGGAGCGGGTGGCACATAGGAATCAGATCCGCGGTTCTTTTGGCCGCCATAATTCCGGCTAGACGCGCCACTTCCAGAGGATCGCCCTTGGGGTTTTTCGGCAATGCTTTGAGCACGGCGGGTTTCAGGACTACATAAGCGCTGGCTTCCGCCTGACGCCGGGTGGCGATTTTGGACGAGACGTCCACCATGCTGGCTCGCCCCGAGCCATCGTAATGGGAGAGCTTCCTGGGCATTGCGGAGTCTCTATCTTACATTGGGAATCGAGGCGGTGACTTCAGTTGGTCCTTAGCGCAGCAAAACCGGCACCCATTCTCCCGCGGCAATCGCATTTTTCTCCGGAGAAATCACAATATAGCAATTGGCTCGTGCGGCGGTCGCAATGTCGCCCGATCCGTGCCATCCCGCCAGTTCGACTTCCGCATGTTCAAATTCGCCGGACAAAATTGCGGGGAGGAACCGCTTCAACCCGGTCTTAGTTCTGATTTCGGATTTGAGCTTGGCATGGACGAAAACGAGCTTCTGCAGAAATCTGCCGGCAAGCGCTTCCAGGATTGGTTGAGCAAAGAGCTGGAACGTAACCATGGTGGAAATTGGATTTCCTGGCAGGCCAAAAAAATATTTCCAGTGCGGTTCGGCATCCGCATTCGCCACTTTTGGAGGGGAAGCCCAAGGGACGCGTCCGAATACGATCGGCTTCCCAGGCTGAATCTGCGCGCCAGTGAAAAAGAATTCGGCTTCGAATTCCGCCAGCGCCTGCTCCACCAAGTCGTACTTCCCCATGGAGACTCCGCCAGCCAGCAGCAACATGTCGGCCTCGAGCCCTTCAGCAATTAATTCGCGCAATCGCTCGGGCTCGTCGGGAGCGATGGGTAACAGCACCGGGTCTCCACCCGCGGCCTGGATTTGTGCAGCGAGTGAATAAGTATTGGAGTTGCGAATCTGGTTGGGTCCGGGCGGCACGTCGATGTCGACGACTTCGTCTCCGGTGGAAAGGACTGCGACTCGGGGCTTGGCAGACACCAGGAGATGCACTCTGCCCACGGAAGCCGCGACCGCAATAGCAGCGTGATCCAAACGCATGCCGGGAGAAAGCAAGTGCTCGCCGCGCTTAGCCTCGGAACCGACGGGAACAATGTTGTCTCCGGCGGTAATTCCTTTGGTGATCTCGACTTGATCTCCGGCCCGCGACGTCCACTCCACCATCACGATAGCGTCGGCGCCGGCAGGCGCTGGGGCGCCAGTCATGATAGCGACCGCTTCTCCCGATTCGATCTTGATTTCACTATTCTCGATCTTAGCGCCCGCTCTGATTTCTCCGATTACCCGAAGCTTCGCGGGAAGCTGCACCAGATCGGCGGCACGCACAGCGTATCCGTCGCGCGTTGCTCGCCGGAAAGGAGGGAAATTGCGGTCCGCGGCCACCGGCTCCGCCAGAATGCGCCCGGCACTGTCGAGCAACTTCAATAACTCTTTGCTTCGCGGACGCAGATGCGAGGCATGGCCTTCAACAATATGACGCGCCTCCTCAAAACTAAGAATCAAAGACGGCTCGGGCACAGCGGCCATACGGGAAATGATACGGGAGAAGCAGAATTTTGGATTGCTGTTTTTGTGGGTTGCTTGCCAGCTTATCTCGCCAGCCTCTTTTGTAATTGCTGGGGATCGGTGGCGCATGCCAAGGCTATGGTTAGGTCCACCACCCCGGCTCGCACCAATTTTTCGATCTCGAGGTCAAAATACTGGACGCCATCGGCAGATTTTTCGTTGGGCATTTCGGGGACCGGCTGGATGGACTGGTTATCCTCTTCGGATTCACGAACACGCGAGTTTCCTTTAAGAATCTCCGCAACTGCCATACGGCCGCTGCTGTCTGTCCGCGGAACCAGTTTGCGACAGATAATGTAGCGAAGAACTTTAGCCAATCGGCTTCGCGTTACCGCCTGTTCTGCCGGCACGAATGTATTCACCATCCGCTCCACCGCCTTCGCGGCACTCACGCTATTCACACTGGAGAGCACCAGGTGTCCGGTCTCAGCGGCTTCGAGCGCCTTTTCCATCGTTTCATGATCGCGCAGCTCGCTTATCAGGATGACCTTGGGCGCCTGATGCATCGCGGCACTCAACGCCAACGGAAAGCTGGGCGCATCGCTGTGCAGTTCCCGTTGGTGAATGGTTGCTCTTTTGTGTGTGTACAAAAACTCAATTGGGTCTTCGATGGTGAGAATGTGGCAGGTGCGATGTTCGTTGATGCAGTCCAGAAGCGCAGCCAGTACTGAGGATTTTCCGGAACCACGCGCCCCAGTCACCAGCACCATCCCGTCGCGAAGTTTGGCTACATCGCCCAGATGCGCGGGCAGACCCAGCCAGGCGAAATCAGGAATCGTGCCTGGCATCACCCTCATCACTACGGCACAGCTACCACGTTGTAGAAACACATTCACCCGAAAACGCGCCACACCCGGCAGACCGAAGGAGACATCGCATGAACCCTGCTCCTGCAGCATGGTGATTGCCCGCTTATTTTGCCCGATCAGGTCAGAAGCAAAACGCCTTGTATCATCGGCGGTCAGCACTTCAAGTCCCGGAGCCAGAACTGCCACCAGTTGTCCAGACACCTCGATTTGCGGCGGACGTCCCGGGGAAAAAATCAGCTGGCTGATCTGATCGTCCGCCCGCAGCATGGCGGACAGAAGGGCCTGCGTCGCCACTGAGCCCCTGCCAGAAGGCGGATCAAGCGCTATCATTCTCGGAGCATTGCCAGTCGCTGCCATA
>QIAI01000209.1:1817-5057 GCA_003224995.1 Acidobacteriota bacterium | reverse complement strand
CGTAATCACTGAGGCCCGCATGAAGGTGTGTCCGTCGAAGACTACTTCCTGGGGACTAGTCAGCAGCCTGGTACGTCTGCCAGCCAGCAGGAACTGAATGTGATCGGCAGGCCGATCGAGTGGCGGCAGCTTTTTGTTCGCCCAGATATTAATCCGAGGCAGCACCGGGCTAGCCAGTGAGTCCACCCCATTTGGAATGGCGACCATCAAGCTGTAGTTCTCCGTCGAACTGACAGGGGAAGAAGCAGGCGCAGCATTCTTCTGGTGGGGATCGTTCTTCTTGCCAGCCGCATGCAATTTGGCGCGCTCGATTTCTTCTTCCGCAAGCGATCGATTCGCGGCCACGCGAGCGGCATCGTCTAATGCTTTCCAGTCTTTCGGCAACTCGCAGGTGAACTTGAAATATTGTGAGTCGAAAGTTGATCCTGTGACCTTGGCAGCATCCACCGCAGGCCGTTCAGGATTCTTCTCTTCTGCGGAAGAGTTCGCCGATGGCGGTTTGGACTCATCCGTCGGCTTGGACGGCTGCTGCGCCTGCAATTTCAGCAAGGAAACGAAGAGAAAAGATATGGGAAGAAGACGTGAAAGTGGCATCGCGCTCGCAAACCCTCCTTCAAGAACGTGAGCATAGCCACGCCTATCACGGACTGTCAATAAACGTGAGTAACCAGCATTCCATTCACCGATCAAGAATATTTCATTGGATCGGGCGCAGCCTGGTGCACCAGGTTCGCGTCCGACCTTCGGACGCTTAACCTGGGCTCACGGTTTCCCGTTTCCAATTCCGCAGGTTCTGCAAACCGCGAGGACACTGCGCTTTGAAAGGACACGCCTTCAGCCGTGCCGTCCAGAATCAAATCAGTCCGGGGCTTCAGCCCCTGAGTGAAGTCCACCCAAAGGCTCACCGAAAGGAACGCAATTCCGGCCGAGCAGCACAACACACTCAGTCGTAATACTCCAGCCCCAGGTGAGTGATCAGCTCTTCCCCGCGCAGGTGACGCAGAGTGTTCTTCAGCTTCATCAGCTGGATGAACAGATCGTGCTCGGGATAGAGGCCCGGCGCAGTCATCGGGCTCTTGAAATAAAAGCTGAGCCATTCCTGGATCCCCAGGCTCTTCAGTTCAGAGGTACGCTGGGCAAGATCGAGGAACAGCACGAGATCGAGCACGATCGGCGCCGCCAGAATCGAGTCGCGGCACAGGAAATCGACCTTGATCTGCATGGGATAGCCGAGCCATCCGAAGATATCGATGTTATCCCAACCTTCTTTGTTATCACCGCGTGGCGGGTAATAGTTAATGCGGACCTTGTGTGTGAAGTTCCCGTACAGGTCGGGGTAAAGCTCGGGCTGCAAGATGTGCTCCAACACCGAAAGCTTGGACTCTTCCTTGGTCTTGAACGAGCCCGGATCCTCCAGCACTTCGCCGTCGCGATTGCCCAGGATGTTCGTCGAGAACCATCCCGCCAATCCCAGCATGCGGGATTTAAACCCTGGCGCCAGGATGGTCTTGATTAAAGTCTGACCAGTTTTGAAGTCTTTGCCGCAGATGGGAGCTTCGTGTTCGCGCGAAAGCTCGAGCATGGCCGGTATATCCACGGTGAGGTTCGGCGCTCCGTTGGCGAATGGCACGCCCTCTTGCAGAGAAGCATAGGCATAAATCATCGAGGGCGGGATGTTCTCATCGTTCTGCAGGAGTGCCTTCTCAAACGCGCCGAGCGACTGGTGAACGGCTGAGGGCTGAATGAAACTTTCCGTCGAGCCGCACCAGATGGTGATCAGGCGTGAGGCGCCCGACGACTTGCGGAACTGACGGATATCGTCGCGCACCTGCTCGGCGAGTTCCATCTTGTTCTTGCCCTTCTTCACGTTGGGTCCGTCGATTTTCTTGACGTAGTTGTGATCGAACACCGCCTTGCGTGGCGTGATCTTCTGCAGGAAGGGCTTGATCTGTTCCAGGAGGTAACGGTCGAGTACGCCGGCATTAGTGGCGGCGTCGAACATGTTGTCTTCGAAAATGTCCCAACCCGTGAAGACCAGGTCGTCGAGGCCGGCGAGCGGAACGAATTCCTTGATTTTGGGCGAGCGGCCGTCGGTGCGCTTCCCCAGGCGGATGGTGCCCATCTGGGTAACGGAGCCAATCGGCTTGGCGATGCCTTTGCGAATGGCTTCCACGCCGGCCACGAAGGTGGTGGCGACCGCGCCCATGCCGGGGATCATGACGCCGAGCTTGCCCTTCGGCGCCTGGAGATCGCTTTGGGAAGATTGCTGTTCGACGCGCGGCTCTTTCACTGCAGCTCGTACTGCAACGCGGGCGCGCGCTTTCGCGGACTTAGGGCGTTTCGCCATAGATCGCCACTTCCTTATTCGAGCAAGTTATGTAAGGCAAACGGATATGTTCTCGTATTGTGTGCACATTTGGCAACATGGCGGGCTTGAGTGGGCGCGGACGGGGTCTTATGTGTGGAATCCGGGCAGCGAAGTGCGATGCTGCACCGAGCGCGCCCGGGCGACGTTCAAATGGTGGAGACGGGTCTCAAGTCATGCACCGGCAGCCGCCATCTGAGTCAGTTCGTGAGATTTTTTTTGGGAACTTGAGGGAAACCAGCCGCGCTTTTCGCATCCTGTAGTAGCGACTCTTGCACGGCTGAGAAACTCGCACGGGTCTTTTGCCGATAACAAGTAGCTACGCTGGGCCCTCAAAAAATGAATTTCAGGAGAAAAATCGATGACCATCAGGAGACTTGGGAATGAATCAATTCCGCTAACTCCCGAAATCGAAACTACGGCCAGCAAACCACCCGCCGCCCCAGCAATGGCACGCGCGACCGAGGATGCCGAAGCCAATAGTGAGAAGATCGGCCGAAGGGTGTCTTCCTTGTCCACGCCGCGAGGGCCAATCGACGATCCCTTGTCCAAGTCATTTCTGCTCCAGAAGCTGGACGCAGAAAATCAAGGCTCTTTGCCCACTACACCTTCGACCAGGATGAGAGACAACGAAGTTGATACCAAGGGCGGAGGGGATGATGGCGGTGGCGATGTTGGGCCCGGGGATGCCACGGGAAAGGACTCCGGGAATGGCGATGTTGGAATCGGATTGTCGCATCGCTCCCGTTTAGACGGCGACCCGCACACAAAAAACACCGAAGGCGGTTCGAACAAAAATACTGGCGCTACCACACAGCCACAAGGCGGAGGAACCAACGTGCACGAACTGAACCGACCCCATGAAACGCTTCGGC
>QIAI01000209.1:0-1789 GCA_003224995.1 Acidobacteriota bacterium | reverse complement strand
CTAAGATTTCCTAACGATCTGCGGGCCCGGCGAAAGCCGGTCACGCTGTTCCCTGCCAGGGCTCTCACTCCACTCGTTTCGTTCGCGGATCTTAATGGAGCGACGGGGCGTCCCCGCCCGTCGGCCGCCTGAAGCCGCCCTATTTATCCAGATCCACTGTCTTGATCGGCAGGTCCCAGTGCGCTTCCAAAATGGTGAAACGGCGTTGTTCTTCGCGCTGATAGGCATCCTGGTCGGGAAAGAGTTGTTTCTTCACGGCGTCTTCGTCGAAGGCTTCATTGGCCACCGTGGCATTCTTGAACACAATGGTCACGCGATAGTCCCAGCGACCGTCTTCGGAGGTGTGGTAACGGGGCTGGTCCACCCAGACTTTCACCATGCGTCCCATTTCCACTTCTTTCTTCAGCAGCGGATAGTGATTTTTCTTGAAGAGCTTGAGAAATTCTTCGGCGTATCCCCAGCGCGCTTTGTAGTAGTACTCGACCACGAAAGGCTTGTCGGCCGAGGCTGGGGTTTGTGCCTGGGTCGGAATGGGGGCAAGCACTGCGGCGATGATCAGGACAGCGAGGGCACGGGACACGGGACCTCCTCGGAATCGAATCTCATGCTTGTACACTATGGCGTGGATGCGGTCAAAAGGCAGACCGCACGATCGGAATCTCATGCGGGAAGACGAGCAGCAAATTCACATGCTATTTGACGCAGGAGATCGCGCGCTGATGGCCGCGGATATTGACGCACTGGATCGCGTCTTTGCGGAGGATTACGTGCAGTACGATCCCGCAGGACAAGCATTCACGAAGCAGGAAGTCCTCAACAACCTGCGCAGCGGAAAAACGCGGTATCCCGTGATTGTGTCAACCAGGCGCGAGATCCGGCTGTTCGCGAACTTTGCGATCGTGCATGGATCGGAGTCAGACGAAGTAGAAGCAGAAGGAAAGCGCTTCGCGGTGCGATATCTCTATATGGACGTAGTGTGCAAGCGCGATGGACGTTGGCAAATTGTAGGATCGCAACTGGTGAAGCCGGAGGATAAAGAATACTCATAGCATGCCAGCTCTCCTCAAAATCGCAAATCCTATCCGTTTCCAGAAGCCAACCCGCGTGATGCAGATCCGCGGAGTAGACACCTACGTCCGGTGCGGCCCGAGAAATTCAAAAGCTTTACCACGAAGGACACGAAGGAATCACAAAGGTTCACGAAGAAATCGCCGGGCTGATTGCGCAACGCTATTCCGCGGCTCTTGGTTGTTCTTTGTGAGCGTTGTGGCTTAAGCTGCTGACCTTCTCTGTGTCTCTGTGGTGAATCCCTACCCGAAATTGCAGCAGCCATTAATCCGCCGCACGCAAGCGGTTCTGCCAGTGCGACCAGACGAACCACCCCACGGCGCCAACCAACACCACTCCAATGACGGCGTCGAACTGATGGAAGTATTTGCCCAGGCTGCGCCAGTTCTCCCCCAGCTTCATTCCGAAATAGGCCAGAGCGAGACACCAGGGCCAGGATCCCAGAAACGTGTAGAGATGAAATTTTCCCCGGGGCATGCGCGCCACGCCAGCAGGCAGCGCGATGAAGGTGCGGATCACGGGAAGCAAGCGGCCCACGAAAACCGCGGCATATCCCCAGCGAGAAAAGAAGCGATCGGCCCAGTCGAGTTCACGGCGCCCCATCAGAATCCAACGGCCGTAGCGTTCCACTAACCGCCGGCCGCCGTAGCGTCCAATTTCATAGGCGACCAGCGATCCCAGGTTGCAGCCGATCGCCCCCGCCGTCGCCACCCAGAAAAGG
>QIAI01000208.1 GCA_003224995.1 Acidobacteriota bacterium | reverse complement strand
ACTAACCCTGATCCGACAATTCCGCCTGATCATATTCTTGGCCCTTGCGGTCGCGGCTACAGCAGGCCCCGCATCCACTAAGCTGCCGTTCGGACCGTGGAGCAGGGTCTCCAACGATCCGATTATTTCTCCGCAGGGCGACGGGTTTGAATCAGCCGGAACCTTTAATCCAACCGTCATCAAGAACGACGGAAAATTCGTGATGCTCTACCGGGCACAGGACCGTAAAGGCACCTCTTCGCTCGGGTACGCGACTAGCGACGATGGCATTCATTTTGTTCGCCGCCCGGAGCCGGTCATGGTTGCGGAGACCCCCTATGAAAAGGGCGGCGGCGTGGAAGATCTCAGGCTAGTGAAAATCGGGGACATCTTTTATCTGACGTACACAGGCTACAACAATGTGACTGGCACGGGACCGCAGCACGGAGATGCTCAGCTCTGCATGGCGACTTCGACTGACCTTACCCATTGGAAGCGGCTAGGAGTGATCATGCCCGCGTATAAGGGAAAGTGGAATGTCGGATGGACCAAGTCGGGAGCAATTCTTCCGGAAAAGGTCGGCGGCAAGTATTGGATGTACTATTTGGCCGATGGTCGTGGGCAACTCACGCAAATGTCCATCGCCTATTCCACGGACCTGGTGCACTGGACCGAAGCGCTGGATCACCCCGTGGTCGCGAGCCGCCCCAACACCTTCGACTCCACAGTCGTCGAGCCCGGCCCCGCTCCCTTCATGACCGAGCAAGGCATTTTCCTGATCTACAACGGAGCTGACGACAAAAGTGTTTACCGGACAGGATGGGTGATTTTCGACAAACAGGACCCGACGAAGGTCGTGGCGCGGGCTAACGAGCCAATCTTTGGGCCTGGTCCCGAATGGGAGAAAGTCGGGCAGGTGCCCAATGTGGTATTTGTGGAGGGACTGGCGCGCGAGGGCAAGAAATGGCTCTTCTATTACGGCGGAGCCGACAAGTACGTCGGCGTCGCATCCGCGCCTCCGCTGTGAGCCATTCGCAGCCAGGCTCGGACACGCGCAACGGTCCACATAAGCGCGTTCCGCGAGCATTTGCCCGCCAACATTCCAGTCTTGCATGATGTGGAGCAACAGGATATCTCGGCGGCAGTTCCTCCTCAGTTCCGCAGCCACTACGGTTGCAGGACTCGCGTGTGAACCTCTGCACTCCGTCTTGGCTGCTCCCTCCCTTCGAGATGATGGTCAGCTTACGTTCGTGGCCACCGGGGACGCGACGCATGGCTATGGTGTGGACGTCCTGTTTCAAGGCCAGCCAATCGCACGCCGCAACCGTGGAGAGTTTTCCGCGGCCTTTCAAAATAGCGACCGGAGCGTCCAGGATCTGGTGGAGAATTGGCGCGGGTCTTCGTGGGACGGTAATCAAAGACATCTTGTTCTCCACGGGCGGTGCAAGCTACCAAATCTGAACACCACCGTCTTCGTGGAAATTGAATATGAGTTAGTGACCGCCCACGTTGCACGAAAGCAGATACGCTTCCGCCAAGCCGACAGTTATGTCTTGTTCTATCAGGTAACAAACCCTCTGGAGGCCCTCAGTCCACCTGCACGACTCTGGAGTTTTGATCAGCTCGACTGTCGCCCTGGCATCTTGCATGAATATTTCCCTGCTGCCGGTTTTCGGACGCAAGCGGGAGTGACCGTCGGGTTGCTCACCGACGCTGGTTATCGCAATCATTGGAGCCGCATAATCCGGCGTGACGGTAAGCCCGTCAAGCCGGCTCCTTGGGAGATTCCGGATGTCCGGCTCTATTCCGCACATCGTGCAAACGATGCCAAGAGCACTCGACCATTTTCCATCGAACAAACATACGGCGAAGCGCTTGTTCGCCTTGGCAATCCTGAGGCAGGAGCATCCCTTCCCATCCCTGCAGGCAGCCGATGGCTGAAAAAAGGCGCCGTGCAATTGGAGGAGAATGCCGGCGCGACGGTGATTATTCTTCGTAACCCGGCCGCAGGTGTGGTCATTCCTTTTCCCGTCAATGACCCCGAGGTCTATTCTTTGCATTTCCGCTATCGTTCCACGAAAGCGTTCGCCCTGCAGGTCTGGGATGTCGATGACAAGCTTGCAAAGCTGGAGAATCTTTCTCTCTACAACGATCGCATACCAGAATCACATAACGACTATTCGGAGTTCCACGTCGAGGTCTTCTTTTACTCGCGCCGAGGGCAAGGCGGCGCGCTGTTCATCGCGATGCCAGAATCGGAGCAAGCCATTCAGGCAACCCAACCGGGCGGAGCAAGAATCGAGCTCCGGGATCTGGAGATTCGTCGAGTCGCTACCCGACTGCAACCCTATCACCGCCTCGAGATGGATCGCCCGGAGCAGAAAACTTCATTTGTGTTCGTGGACGAAGCCACGCCCGACACGCTTCGTGGTTATCGTCTCGCAGCACAACAATTCCTGGCTGAAGGGCTGAATTTCAAGGGTGGCGAAACGGAGAAGGTCCTCTATGCAGATCTGATGATGCTGTCCTGGGTAGCCGATCCGCAATATCCACAGCCTATGGTCGCGCCCAGCATCTGGTACTCCGCAGCCGGCGAGATGTATCTCCGTGACAGCTTCTTTGCACTCAACGGCATCCACAATCGTGAGCTGAACGAGAGTGTCTTTCATTTATGGGGGGCAAACCAGGGCGACAATGGAGCCATTAATACGCTGGTCGAACCGAGCCTTGCCAATTTGGAGCGCAAGGCTAACGACTCCACGCCGTTGTGGCTGATATGGGCGCTCCGCAATCGCGCTCGCTTTGGTACGAGTCTGCCACTCGAGAAGATTGAAAAAGCGGCGCAATACTTTCTCCGCACCTATGACCGGCGCCATGATGCCACCTGCTGGGCGCAGTTCGTGATGGGTCAGCTCGATGTGATTGATTATCCCGAGGGGACGTCGGAGATCTGCGAAAATCAAGGCCTGTTCGCGGTGACCCTGCGAGTGATTAAGGAACTGAAAATTCCCGGAGTGAGCGATCAGATTTCAGACGCTTACATTGAGCGGGCAGAAGCCGCGTATCGTTCGTACTATGACCCAGTTTTGAAATTCATGCGCCCGGTGCGCAATGTTTCGGACGCGATTGGTTTCGGAGATCTCTTTCCGGAGTTTCTCTCCCTCTGGCTGTTTGGGCGCAAAATCCTGACTGATGCAATGGTCACGAACCACCTCGACCGCATCCCTGTCATGTTGGCAAACAAAAATTGCCCGTACCCTGCGGTCGGAGGGACCGTCCGACCAATCTTCATT
>QIAI01000207.1 GCA_003224995.1 Acidobacteriota bacterium | reverse complement strand
AGGGAAAAGAGGCGCTTGGAAACCAGAGCAGGTCCTTGACGCCAATTTTTGCTGCGGCCTCGAGCATCATGAGCGCACCTTTATCGCCGTCGCGCAGATGATGATGATTGGAAATAACCATGCCGTCCCGCAGGCCACACTTACGCAGCGCGGTTTCAAGATCTGGCACGCGCTTATCGCCGTTTTCGGGATAGTCCTTGCTGGAGCGCACGGGCGGCGCTTGTTTCCGTCCACGCGGCTGGTACTTGCCTACCCCCAGGTAAGGAATCTGCGGCTTGCCGTTCACCATGGTGGGCACGCGCCGCTGCGCGGCATTGTGAGCGAGTTCGACGCGTTCGGCAATGCCGACGGCTCGCATGGTAAGTCTGCTTGCGGATCGCTAGGTTTCGCGCTGGCCGACTCGAGCTATGCGGATCAGGTCATCGTGGTGACCGACAATCTCGTGCCATTCCCATGCGTGCCCTGGCAGATTCAGGGGAATAACGTCGATTATGTCGTGGAGGTCGAGTCGATTGGCGATCCCGCGAAAATTGTTTCAGGCACCACCGAGATCACGCGCTCGCCCGACCGGTTGCGCATCGCCGAATTCGTGGCGCGCTTTCTGCGGGATTCGGGGATCATGAAGAACGGATTCTCGTTCCAGGCCGGGGCGGGCGGCATTGCACTGGCTTTCGTCGATTACCTGCGCCGCCTGATGAAAGAAGACGGCGTCAGAGCGCGGTTCGTGCGCGGAGGATCCACCAAATATTTAGTAGAACTGCTGCAGGAAGGTTTGACGGACTACGTCCTCGATGGCACGTCGCCACTTCGCCGTTCACCTCGTACAACTACCATGGCAAAGGAAACTTCGCGTCGATGGTGGATGCGGTGGTGCTGGGCGCGACGGAAGTCGACGTGAACTTCAATGCCAACGTAGTCACCCACTCTGACGGACGACTGCTGCATGGCATCGGCGGATGGCAGAACTGCCTGTTCGCGGGCTGCAGCATTCTGGCGCTGCCATCGTTTCGTGATCGCCTTCCGGTAATCGTCGACGAAGTGACCACGCTCACGGGGCCTGGGGACATGATTGACGTGGTCGTCACCGAGCGCGGCATCGCCATTAACCCGCTGCGCAAGGATCTGCTCGATGCCGTAAAGGGGTCGAAGCTGCCGATCCGTCCTATTCAGGACATCAAGGCGGAGGTGGAACAGATTTGCGGCGGCAAGCCTGCGCGTCCGAAGCTGAGCGATCGCCCGGTCGCGGTGGTGAAGTGGGTGGATGGGACGGTGCTGGATACGGTTTGGCAGGTAGGATAGAGCTGCGAGCTGCGAGCTATAAGCGATGATTTTCGAGCAAACTCAGTCAAAGAGTTTTATCGTCGATTTGCGGTCTTCAATCTGAAATCTTCAATCCTGCCGTAGTCCATGGCGCGTCCATTTACTTCTCGATCCATGCGACTCCGCCGCGGGTGAGCTGCGGTAATCGATACAGATAGTGATCTCCGTCGGGGGTTCCGCGAATCTCCTGCACGTTTCCGAGAAAAGGCAAAAATCGGACTGTGGCGCGTGCCCTCAGTCGTAGAGTGATCCCGGTTTGTGGCGTGGGGATTGCATTTTTACCGCCGCGCAGGCCATCGAAGTTTGCAAAGAAGATGTGTGGCTTGCCGTCTATATTTGCGATGGAAGTGGCTACACGGGGCGAGGCGGTAATCTCGATCTCGCCCTGATGGCGTAGAGCATCGAGAAAATTCTTCGCCTGAGTCGGATCCGCCTTGTCGAGATTGTCGTCGAGAGATTGCTCATAACGCCGGCACGGGCAATCGGGCAACAGTTCGACGTTCGCTCCGCTGGTGAGTCCGGTTTGGTTTTGACCGGTTACCAGCATGCGCGTGCCTGTCGTCATCAAGACTTTCAGCTGGGCGCGTTCAGTTTCGTTCAGTTCGCGCACGTCAGGAAGGATGAGCACCTCGCCATGAAATTCCGCCAAGGTGCGTGGCGTGACCACCTGAAACTCGCGGTGAGTCTGCATCAGCAGGATCAGGCAGCCGCGATAGGAGGGCAGAAACTCCGAAGGGAAATAGTCCCGCGTTTTTGGCGAAAAATATACGCCCACTGGTTGGATGGGCTGCCGCGGCCGATAAAACGTGCGCTGGTGCGCGGCAATCCACGCGAAAATCTTCTTGCGCGTTGCCAGGTCATTGGATCCGGCCATGGAGTGCCCGGGTGCGTCCCAGAAGTTGGCTCCCGCCATGACCTGCGACAAGGCGAGATTCAGCATGGGCTCGCGGGGGCCGATTTTCTTGTCGCCATCCCAGGAGTAGTTCAAGATCCACGTGGCCTTGCCTTGAGCAAATGCGCGGAATGAATGCATTCCCACCTGGTAACGGAACCAGTCGTGCGGCGTGCGCGAGGACGCCATGTGATCCCCATTGCCGAATTCGTACTCATGCGCAATGGCGTCGACGACCGGATAGATGCTATATACATCCGCGCCGACGCGGGTCGATTCCTGCTCAATGCCGGGATAAATCTCGGGAATGGTTTTGATCTCGGGATTCACGGACTTGGCGGTCTGATCGATTTCGTGCAGGAATTCGGTGAAGGTGTCGATACGAAAATCCACCCACTTGCGGAAATTGGCATCGTTGAAATCGCCAATCTTTAAATCANNNGTGTAGTCATCGAAGCTGGCCCAGGTGTTTTCCCAGCCTTCGAAGTGCGTCATCCAGTAGGGAATGTCGATGTAGATGCCGTCGATACCGGTGGCTGCGATCTGGCGCACGCGTTCCATGTAAATCTTGCGCCACTCGGGCGCATAGGGATTGACCCACACGTCCTCGTCGCCCTTGGCGATCCAGAACGCCGTGCCGCCGCCGAAGATTGCGGGCTCTCCGGTGAGCTTGCGTTGCAGCCAGTCCGGATGATCTTTCGCGAGAGTGTGCGGAGTCTGGTCCCCGTGGGCGGTGATGCACTCGGTCCCGGCGATGTAGACGAAGGCATGATTGCCGGCACGATGCGAGGCTTCCGCAACTGCTCGGATCGCCTTTAATTTGCTGGTGGGGTCGAGAAAGCTCTCGTAGCGGCCAGGGATGTCGTTGTCGATCTCGATGCCGAAGACTTTATCGGCGGTGGCATCGGCAACAATTTTCTCCGCACTGGCCTTCTCCAATCCGTACGCACCGATACGGACATAGTTGGTCCAGTTCTGGTCGGTGGGAACGCCTTGCGACAACACCAGCGTAGCTGCCAGGCTTAGGCCCGCCAAGCAAAAGGCACAAGCCGTCCGTGAGTGCTTTCTGAAGGGCACTTTTGTGAGGCTCAGAACTGCAAACGCGCTCCAAACTGCATTCTGCGGTAGTTGTTGGTGGTCTGGTTGATGATGCCAAAGCTCCCGTCGCCCGAGCCTACGTCGGGGAAGGCAAAGCGCTGGTGATTGGCGACATTGAACATCTCGGCGCGGACTTGCAACTGGGCGCGCTCGCGGATTTTGAATTCCTTGGTGAAGGACATGTCGAGATTGCGGATGCCCTCGCCACGGAGATTCGAGAAGTGACGGGGAGCGTTGCCGGGAATGTTGTCGCCGGGATCGGCAAAGCAATCCTGGTTAAGGTAAGGCTGACCAGTGCGGGCAGCCTCGTTCCAACTGAGGCCGGTGGTGAACTGGGAACAGACGACGTTGGGACGCTGGTTGCCATCGGTGAGGCGCGAGGCGGCATTGAACACGGCAATCGGCTGACCGGACTGGAAGGTGATAAAGCTGTCGAGCGACCAACCTCCTACAATGCCGTCGAGGATGCTGTTCATGCCGCGTCCGATCCAGCGGCCACGGCCGACGGGCAGATCGAGAATGAAGGCGGTGGTCAGGCGATGGGTGGCATCGTTGGCGCTGATGCCATGCTCGGCCTTGAGATTGTCGAGCAGTTGGGGATTGTCGTATTGCAAATTGCCAATCCAGGCATTGCGGCCGGCGGCGGAATCGTCGGTGGCCTTAGCCAGGGTGTAGTTGCCCTCGAAGCTGATGTAGTGGCTGGCGCGCTTCTGGAAACGGATCTGGAGCGAGTTGTACCACGAGGTGGCGATGAATCGAGGCAGACCACTGAAACCACCGTCAAATTGGGGGTAAGGGCGCAACAGGTTTCCCTGCGGGATCTGCGCATTAATGTATTGGGAATCGGCTACGTCGGCAGGATTGAAAATAGGCGCGGCCGGGCAATAGGAGGCGGGAGACGCCACAGTTGTAAAGAAACATTGGAACGGGTTGTCAACCAGTGCGCCAAGATAGTCGCCTACGGCGCTTGAGGCCGGATCATGCGTTGGGTTGATTGCATTCACGAGCGTGTTACGGATGCTTGATGGCAGGAAATTTCTCTGGCGAGTACTGAGCGAGGCTCCGGCCCAGGGCAGGTGAGTGCTGCGGTTTGCCGAATAGTCGGCGGCGATTACGATTTGGCCGGGGAACAGGTGCTGCACTCCCAGGTTCCACTGGTAGATCTCGCCGCCGCGGACGATACCGGTGTCGAGGTCGCTGTCGTTGCTGAATCCCCAGTTGGCCAGTTTCCCGTAGGTTCGGCCTTGCGGAGGCGCAACGCCAGCCGGGAAGGGGTTGGCGAGCGTCGCATACTGCGTCACAAAGTTATCGGGAGTGAAGCGGATGGGGTCGAATTTGGAGAAGGATGGGCCGGCATACTGGAAGTTGGTCGCGACGCTCGCGCCGTAGAAGACCCCAGCGCCACCACGCAGCACGGTGTTCGAGGTCAGTTGATACGCAAAGCCCAGGCGGGGAGCAAAGTTATTGCGATCGGTGCGGGCATTGCGATGTCCGGAGGTCGCAAATACCGTAGTGCCGATGATGTTGCCAATCTGTCCAAAGTCGAGGGAGGCGAAGTTAGGGTCCGTACTCTGATTACGATTCACCGGAAGGCTGAACCCGGTTGCGCCCGTGAAGTCGCTGAACTGGCTTTGGTTGGTGCGCTCGGTATAGGGAGTGCTCCATTCGTATCGTAGGCCAAGATTCAGGGTAAGTTTCGAACTGACTTTCCAGTCGTCCTGTACGTAGAAGGCAGTCTCGACCGATTTGTCCGCCACCGCGGGCACGATGTGCACCGTCGAGGAAGTGCCAGAGCCCGGATCGTCATTTGCGGAATAGCCAAGCAGCATGGTGGCAAACGGATTGCCCTGATTGAATTCTCCTAGGCCGCCGTTAGGGTCCTGCGTCGTGACGTCGCGGATGAAATTGAAAGCGCCGGTAGGATTGTCTGGTTGCCGGAAGTTGTTGTAGAAGATCCGCTGTTCTCCGCCAAACTTGACGGAGTGTGGTCCTCTCACCCACTGCAGCCCCGAGGAGTAGCTGATCAAAGTGTGCGCGAAGGCGGTGTCCACGCAGCATTGGTTGAACATAGAGAGAAACCCGCCGCCCACATTGATAACGGGCATTCGATCGAGTCCGTTCTGATTCAGAATGGACGGCAAGCCCACGTCTTGCAGCGTGGGAAAGTGATTGCTTTGGCCGGGAGCGTGTACGCGATCCACGCTGAAGCGGCTGGTCCACAAGGCGGTAGGCTTGAGCGCCCAGTTGTA
>QIAI01000206.1 GCA_003224995.1 Acidobacteriota bacterium | reverse complement strand
CGCATTCGCCGTCAAGCCGCTCTACGCACGGATCGGCGACCTGAAAACCGACAACCCACACCATGAGTACTACCTGACCGACATGGCCGGCGTGTTCACCAAAGCGAAAGGCAAAGTCGTAGCCATCAGGACTACGAACCCCGCGGAAATTTTGGGCAGCAACACCCGCGCCGAAATGGTCGAAATCGACGCTCTTGTACGTCTGGCGAAGTGCCGCCAGATCATGGAGGCCGGCGCGACCATCTTCTATCCGCAAACCTGCGTTATCGACGCCGATGTTGAAGTCGGCCCCGACACCGTCATCGAGCCTTTCGTTCAGCTCCTCGGCCGAACCCGCATTGGCAGTGATTGCCGCATCCGCTCCTACAGCGTGATCCAAAATTCCGAAATCGGCGATAAGGTCACCATCCGCCCCGGATCCCTGCTTGACGAAGCTCACATAGCCGAAGGCGCCGTCATCGGCCCCTACTCGCATCTCCGACCGGGGAGCGAAATTGGTGAAGGCGCCCACGTGGGGAATTTCGTGGAAACGAAGAAGGTAAAATTGGGCAAGGGATCGAAAGCCAATCACCTGACGTACCTGGGCGACGCCGAGATTGGCGCAGGCGTCAACATTGGAGCGGGCACCATCACCTGCAACTACGACGGCGTGCACAAGCACCGGACCGAAATCGGAGACAACGTTTTTGTCGGCAGCGACAGCACCTTGGTAGCCCCGATAAAAATCGGCGCCCGAGCTTACGTTGGAGCAGCGTCCTGCATTACAGAAGACGTCCCCGAAGATTCCCTGGCATTGGGACGCGCTCGCCAGACTACCAAAGAAGGCTGGGCTAGAACCAAGCGCGAATCCATGGCCAAGAAAACGAAGTGACCATCGAACCGGGGTTGACGACAGGCGAGGACTCCGTTGCTCCACCGCTCAGCGCTGGGGTGCTGCTCACAACTATTTTCTAAAGTGATGTGGAGCCTCGAACATTCCGGGAGAGAACTCAGATTTTCTCTGTGTCTCTGTGACTCTGTGACTCTGTGGTGAATTGATCTTCCAAAACAAAAGGCACGGAGCCAAGCTCCGTGCCCTTCGAAAACTTCCCGCAAGCTTACTTCGAGACCGCCGCAAACAGATCCGACTTCATCAAGGCCTGGAACTGCTTGTCATCGGTCTTAAAATGCAGGAGCAGCTTCGCGCTGTCGGAGTCCACTGTCAACGCGTCAATCGCCACTTTCTCCACCGGTGTGGCAGTCATCTTCTTGTAGAGCATGCCCGCCTTCACCAACGATGACATGGTCGCCGCCGTCATCGAGTCCGACGTGATTACATCCAGATTGAAATTCACGCCGCTGGAGAAATCCATCGTGTAGCGCGACCCCAGCAGCCGCTTCTTCACCGTATCGTAATCGGCGACTTTGGAGGCATCGCCTAGCGCTGAGCGCATCATGTTCTGCGTACCCTGCTGATCCAGCAGACTCCAAACCGGCGAGCCATCCACGGCCGCCATCATGTCGGCCATCTGCGAATTGGCGTCCAGTCCCTGGGCGTAACCGTCGCGAGTGTCGAGCGACCCCTTTACCGCGCTGTCGTCGCCAAACAGCAGCGTGTTTTCGTCGAGAAACGACATGATCATCCCGTTACCCATCGAGTAAAGATCAGAATCGCGATACTTGGTCGGCGCGATCTTCTTCAACTTCATTCGCTTCAACACCGTCTTCAACGAGAACGATCCCTGCGCCATGCCGACCACACGCACGCCCTGCTTGCCCATGCGATAGGCCGCGAAGGTCAGTTGGTCGACGTCTCGTTCCGAATCAATTCCGACGCCCTTCAGCGCCTTCTCAAAAGTCTTAAGGCTCTCCGGCAACACCTGTTCCTTCAAAGCCTGCGCGGTCGGTGAATCATGCAACGCCCGGTAATCCACCGAAATCAGCTGCTGAATATCAGAAGGAATGACCGCACGTGTGGAGGTGCCGAGCGGCATGGCAAATGCCGCCGCAGCCACCAGCACCAGACAACCTAAGGTCGTGAGCTTTTTCATAAAACCTCGGGGAATACAACTTGGATGCCGAATCGGTCCTCTGGGGTTAACCCGGTATGAATCAATTGTATGCCGACCAAACGCGTTTGAGCCAAAACTAAAGTACACTGCCCCCGTTGACGGTTTGGACACCCGACGTGTTAGTGGAGCGGCGGGCGTCCGCTCCCGTCGAGACGGCTACTTGCCTCCCACGGATTGATGCTCCTCAGTTTTGGAACCCGACTTTCGTTCAGAAGTAGCGGCATCCATCCAAGCTTTCACGATGTCCAAGGGAGCCGGAGTCGATGCAGTCTTTAAAAAGGTGCGTTCAGATGAAGATCTCGATTATGAGCGCGTGGAACCACCCATATGGAGAGGGCGGCCATGGCAATCGTGGCGATTGCGAGCACGCGGATGCTAGCCATCCTTCCCATGTTCTCGTACCCTGCTTTTGTAAACCGACCGGCAACGCTTTCGGTCGTGCCCTCGCCGCCAAGCCTTCCAGTCGTGCGACCGGAGTCTTGCGACTCAGGACGAAAGCGCACCGGCCTTGGCCCGCATCTCGCTCACAAACGTGGAGTCCTTCATCGAGGAGA
The DNA here is from genome assembly GCA_003224995.1 of Acidobacteriota bacterium. GTDB lineage: Bacteria > Acidobacteriota > Terriglobia > Terriglobales > Acidobacteriaceae > Gp1-AA133. The sequence continues at coordinate 96 of QIAI01000206.1, read as the reverse complement.
GATTAATTTCCACATTCGCCAGCGCTCCTTCTGCGGCCGCCCGCGCCAAAGCCGCAGCAGTCGTCAAATCTGATTTCATATTCGGATTGGTGAGCG
>QIAI01000205.1:5227-9151 GCA_003224995.1 Acidobacteriota bacterium | reverse complement strand
CATGTTGGAAGCGCTGCGACATTCTTATGTGTCCGCAAAACGCGAGCGGGTCATTTATAACGGTCGCAATCCGATCTTCTTCAATCCTTACGTCAGCAAGGAAGACTCCGTTCTCGCGGTCGGTCGTCTGCTGGATGCGGGCAGGCAGGTACACTTGCTGACCCAGCACCAGCATCCTTTGTCGGTTTGCATTGTGGGATCGGATCAGCCGGTGAGTGTTCCCCGGATTCCGATACGCGCGGACGTAAAGGTCGCGACCGACCAGCTCTGTGTCTCGTTGAAGGGGCCGCAAACGGAATCGCAGCTGCGCAATCTTTACAGCCGGGCGGCAGTGTATGCGGCCACGGCGCGCTACGAACCCTTTGGCATGGAACCTTTAGAGGCCGCGCTGTCGCGATGTGCCATCGTCGCCAATGACATACCAAGCTTCCGCGAAATCTGGGGCGATGATGCGATTTACTTCAGCACGAATGACGCGGCGAGTCTGGCGGGTGCCATCCGCGACCTCAGCGAAGACCGGGAAAAATGCCGCATCTATGCGAACCGCGCTTACCAACGGGCTCGCGACCGCTACAACCACAAGCGCATGCTTGACGAGTACCTCCATCTGTATCGCTCGCTGATTGCGGCGGAGTGGGCAGCCGCCTGATCGCCTGTGGTATCTTCTCGAATGGCCGCGCGTCCTGAGGACGCGCGCAACTATTCTGGAGGCAATCATGGCGCAAGTGAAAATCACAGTCAGGCCAAACGGTCCTTATCGAGTGGAAGCTCCCGAAGGCATCGAACTGGTGGATGCCAATGGTACGCCCTATGACCTCACCGGCAAGCCGGCCTTCTCGCTATGCCGCTGCGGGGCGAGCGTGAATAAGCCCTTTTGTGACGGAACCCACAGCAAAATCGGTTTCCAGGCCGCCGAGGCGGCGGTGCGCGCGGAGAAGAAAGAGTAGGCTGGAGAGCTTAGGGAAGATTCTTGGCAGCACACTCTACCGAACGCGCAATGTGCTAGCAGGCTGGGGAAGTTGCAGATGCCGGAAAGCGAACCTCAGGCGCTGAAGCGCAAACTAATTTCAACGGCATAGCGGCACGACCGAGGTCGTGCCCTTCCCACTTAGCGCTCCATCTGCGGTTCGCGCTCCATCTGCACTTTGTCCGCAATGTGCTAGTGTCCTGTCCCGACAAATTCGCCGCATAAGTCTGTCATCCCGACCGGAGCGAAGCGGAGTGGAGGGACCGTGTGTTTTCAACCACCGGTTCTTTTCACTCAGGATTTCCTTACGCTATTTATTTCTGGGATATCACACTAGTGAATCGTCTTCGTTTTGCGCGACATGTAATCCATCAGCAAATACTGGCCAAGGGTATAGGGAGTGGTGAAATACGCCTTGCCACGACACATCTCCGTGACTTTCTGCACGAAACTCACCAACCCGGCATCGGACGCGAGCATAAAAGTGTTGATCAGTACTCCTGCCCGCTTGCACTTTGAAACTTCTTCCAGGGTTTGACTGACCACCAGCGGGTCCAATCCAAACGCATTTTTGTAAATGCGGCCGTCTTCCATGGTGAGCGCCGACGGTTTGCCATCGGTGATCATCACGATCTGTTTCATGTCCTTGCGCTGCCGCTGCAGAATCCGCTGGGCCAGGCGCAAGCCTTCGCGGGTATTGGTGTAGTAGGGCCCAACCTTCACTCGCGCCAACTGGGTCAGCGGGACTTCCTCAGCGGAATCATGGAACAGGACCAGCGATAACGAGTCGCCCGGATACTGCGTGCGTATAAGTTGCGACAACGCCATCGCAACTTTCTTCGCAGGAGTAAAGCGGTCCTCGCCGTACAAAATCATTGAGTGCGAGCAGTCGAGCATCAATACAGTCGCGCACGAAGATTGGTACTCACACTGATGCACGTTCAGGTCGGAATACTCGATGTTCAACGGCAAAGAGAGGCCTTCGCGTTGGATCGCGCTCGACAGGGTGGCAGTGATGTCCAAATTCAGAGTGTCTCCGAACTCATAGAGTTTCGACGCACCGCTGGCTTCGATCCCAGTCGCCATATCGCGGGTATCATGACGCCCGAAGCTGGACTTGCCGAGCGATCCGAGCAGGTCGCGCAAGGCCTTGTATCCCAGGAAATCGAGGCTTTTGTCGGTGATCTCGAATTTCGCCTGCTGCCCCTCGCCCATCTGTCCGCCGGCCGAGGAAGGCTGCGAAGGATCCGGAGGATCCTCAATGGAGATGAAATCCTCCTGCTCCATGCGGTCGATCAACTTCTCAATGAGTTCTTCCAGCGAACCTTCCATCTGCATCTGCTGCAGACGTTCGCGCATTTCTTCGTCAAACAGATCACTATCCATCAGGGCCTGTTCGATCGCCTGCCGCAACGCGTCGAGGTTCTGCTCGCCCTCCGGCATCTCATAGAACATGTAATTCTGAAATCCGCTCTGCAGAAGGTAGTCGGAAAGCGCGCTGAGCAGATCCTCCATGCTCATCTCGCCCGCCGGATCGGGAACGTATTTGCTATAACGGACGCGCCTCATAGAAGTTGTTGGTCGTCGGTCGTTGGTCGTTGGCGAAGCATTCTTGCTGGTGTCGTGTGCATTGCTCTATTTTCGGCAGTGTGGCAGCTTCGCCTTCGCTAGTTGTAGGGTCTTCGATTTCGGAACGGTTCTTCTCTCTCGTAGGTTCTTTCTGGTTTCTTGGGCTGTTTTTCGCCGGCGGTGAACACTCGCTCCTCGCTTCGCCCGATTCGCTTGTGGGCGTACAGGCCTTCGAGCACGAACTCGGCCGCGGACACCTGAGTTTCCGTGTTGTCCTTCGGGGAGACATCCAGGGCGCTTAGCTTCTCCATTAATCCCTGAATCCCTTTCACCAGCTCCAGCACTTCTTTGGCTGCGGCGCTCTCGGTGAGCTTGATTTCGCCGCCCAGATCGAACCATTGCACGATCTGCCGCATGTCGACCCCGCTGAAATATTCGTCGAAGGTTTTGGCGATCGCGGCGCGGATCAACTCCCGGCTCACATGATCGGCGCCCTTCATCTCGCCTTCGTATTCCAATTCCAACTTGCCGGTGATCGCCGGCAATGCCGCGTAAATGTCACTGATGCGCGGAACAATGGTTTTTTCGTTGTGACGAATGGCGCGGCGCTCGGCGTTGGAGATGACGTTCTCGGTCGCGGAGATTGGCGCTCAATCACCTCGCGAACGTACTTGGGAAGATGCAACTTGTACCCATCGCGCTGGGACCAAGCCTCCTGGGCGGTGATTGCCATGCCTTCTTCCACCGTGGCGGGATAATGGGTGCGCACTTCCGAGCCGATGCGATCCTTCAGCGGCGTGATGATTTTCCCCCGCGCGGTGTAGTCTTCAGGGTTTGCGCTGAACACCATGGCGACATCGAGCGGCAGTCGAACGGGATAGCCTTTAATCTGCACGTCGCCTTCCTGCATGATGTTGAACAGGCCTACCTGAATCTTGCCGGCGAGGTCAGGCAACTCGTTAATTGCGAAAATACCGCGATTGGCGCGGGGCAGAAGGCCATAGTGAACCGTGAGTTCGCTGCTCAGTTCCTGGCCGCCACGGGCCGCCTTGATGGGATCGATGTCCCCGATCAGGTCGGCAATGGTGACGTCAGGCGTCGCCAGTTTTTCAACGTAACGATCCTCTGGCTTTAGATAAGCAATTTGTGTCTGGTCGCCGTGCTTGGCAATTTCATCGCGACACCGCCGGCAGATGGGCGCGTACGGATTGTCGTGAATCTCGCATCCGGCGATGTACGGGGTCTGCGGATCCAGCAGGCCCGACAAAGCGCGCAAGATCCGGCTTTTCGCCTGGCCGCGCAAGCCGAGCAGGATGAGGTTGTGGCGCGAGAGGATGGCATTCACGATCTGAGGCACGACGGTATCGTCATAGCCGACAATGCCGGGA
>QIAI01000205.1:4616-5183 GCA_003224995.1 Acidobacteriota bacterium | reverse complement strand
CTTTGACTCTGCGATTCCGCAGACGTTGTTCAGAAAAGGAACTTTGCCGCAACTCTCCCAGAGTGCGAGGCAGACTCATGTTGGGGACCCCCACAACTACTCTGAAGCCGATTATACGCTCCGGCGTTGCTCGTCCCGGCACAGGTTGTTCCATATCTCGCGGCCTCGGCGTCAAAAAAAATCTTCCGCGATTCTCATGACAAAGAAATTGTAATCAGTGGGAGTGGCCGTTTCCGCCGACCTTTTGGCGAATCTGCACGGCGCGGCGCAAGTTGGGGAGAATTCCTTCGAAGTACTCAATCACCGTCTGAATGCGTTTCGCTTCGGAGCGCAGGCCAAGCAGTTTCTGTTTGAAATCGAGATCGAGGGGCAAAGAGCCGGCGAGATGATAGGAGAGCGGCGAGTCTTCTCCCTCCGGCAGATCCTGTTGGGCGCTGGCCAGCGCCAAAATTTGACGATGCAGTTCGATGGCGTGGGCGCGTTCTTCCGAGGTCGGTTTCTCCGGTTCGTCTTGCACGTAAAGAATTTCGCCTCGCAGGAACGTTCGGTCCTGATTCACTTCCAGCA
>QIAI01000205.1:0-4608 GCA_003224995.1 Acidobacteriota bacterium | reverse complement strand
TTCCGCGGTGCAACCGACGTCGGCCAGATTGCTTTCCTGAGCGCGGATGACGCCGAACGACTTTTTCTGCTCCAGGCACTCGCCAATCATTTCTTTGTAGCGAGGTTCGAAAATGTGCAGAGGCAGCGGTACGCCGGGAAATAGCACGACGTCGAGGGGAAAGAGTGCAAGCAGGGAGCCCAAGCGACCTCCGAAGGCAACGAGAGAGCGGCGTTTAGAGATTGTACAACCCCAACTTGACTTCCCAGCAGACAGCAGACTAAAAGCCTTGCATGGAACTTACCGGCAAAGTTGCCGTGGTCACCGGCGCCTCGATGGGAATTGGTGAGGCGATCGCCAAAATTTTCGCAGAGAATGGCGCGAACGTGGTGTTGCTTTCGCGGGATGCCGGTCGCGCAGAGGCCGCACGCGCTCGCGTAGGATTTTCGGAGCGCACGCTCGCCCTGGCCTGCGATGTCCGCCACCGCGAAGAGATTGATCGCGTCATCAGCCTGACCCTGCACCATCTTGAGCACATCGACATCTGGGTCAATAATGCAGGGCATGGGCTGATCGACTCGGTAAGCCGCATGGATATGGCGGCATGCCGCGACCTGTTCGAAACCAATCTTTTCGGTGCGATCGCCGCCATGCAGGCGGTGCTTCCGGTGATGAAGCAGCAGAATTCCGGGACCATCATCAACATTTCCAGCGTTGCGGGACACGTTCCCCTGGCGTACGGCGGCGCCTACTCCGGGACGAAGTTCGCTCTGAACGCGATGGGCAAAGCCGCTCAAACCGAAATGTTCACGTGATGACGGTATGTCCGGGCTATGTACGGACGGAATTCAGCGCGAACGCGGTGCAGGGAGGCGAAGTGAAGAGGGTTCGGCCTTCGCAGGTTCGTGGGATTTCAACGGAGCGGGTGGCGCGCGCCACGCTGGCAGGCTACAAAGCGCAAAAGAGGGAAGTCGTCGTCCCGTGGACCATGCATCCGGTCATCAAGCTTTACCAGCTTTTTCCGGGGATTGTGGAGCGGGCGATGTTGCGATTGGCGAAGCCCGTTTAGGAATGAGTTCTAAACTCCAGACGTCACCTATCCCAAGTCCGCGAGCATGGCTTCCATCTCCGACTGGGCGTGAGCATTCCCTGTACGCTTTGCCGAGACAATGCCGTCGTTGAGCATCTGCCTGGCTTCATCGGAGCGGTTGGCTCGAGCCAGGGTCTGCGCGGCCATGAAGTAACCAGCCGTGTAGTCCGGATGTGCTTCGAGAAGCTTTTGAAATTCGTCCAGCGCACGGCCAGCGTCGCCTTGGTTGGAGTACTCCATGGCCAAGCCGTAGCGCGCAAAGGCATCGCTGGGATTTTCAGTAAGAATTTCTGTCAACATAGCAACCCGATCCATACGGCGTCTAAGCTCCTCTAGTTTATTGAGTGAGATTACTACATCGTGAATATAGTTGTGTTCGTGGCGACTCTTGGAGCATTCCACGCTGGCGACCCAGTCTCGTGCTGAGTACAATGGCGAGGTCTTCGCGATTCCCGTTTCCTATTTCCGAGGTATTTGTGGCTTGTCCTTTTTTCATGCCTACACGCCGGCTAGAGGGTGGAGCATGGCTTCATCCTTCGCGTTTACCCTTGGGTTGCGGCTGGGAAGGTGAATGCACCGCTCCGGGACATCAGGGCACAATGCCGGAAGCTGAGCGACTGCAGGAGGAATGCAGCCTCGGGTATGCATCCCGTTGTCCGCGTTTGCCGGTGGAAAGATTATGGGACGCGGTGCGCTTTGCCGTCTCATCCGAGAACGCTTCCAGGGTCTGTCTCGCCTACGTGTGCGAGAAAAATCATTTGCCTGCCGAACATGGGAAGCTGGAGTTCCTGCTGCAGGATCGAACCTGGGCCCGAAGTCATACCGACCTGCGCGTGCAAAGAATGGCGGAATGTTTTCTGGATTCGTGGCTTGAGCGCAAGCGATCTTCCACCCCGGCTGAAAGTCAGAACGAAAATCTCCATGAGCAATCCTGATCCTTCCGCTCCGCGGCCAGTAAGTGAATCGCAATCCGAGATGGTGGAGATCGTCTTACCCAACGACGCGAATCCAGTTACGTGGTAACCGCCTCCGTGGATCACATCGACTTTCTGGTGCCGGTTCGCGTGGGCTCGCTGGTAGTGCTTCGTTCTTCGGTGAATCGAGTATTCCGCACCTCGATGGAAGTCGGCGTAAAGGTGTGGGTGGAAGACTACATCCAGGGCAAACGCGAACACGTTGCGTCCGCGCACCTGACGTTCGTTGCGGTTGACGGAATTGGAGGACGCCTGGTGGTGCCGCAGGTCATTGCCGAAACCGAGGAGCAGAGGCGTCGCTATGAAGATGCAGGCCGGCGACGCGAGACCCGCCGTGCCGAACGGGAACGTCGTTTAAAGGCCGCGAGCAAAATCTGATTTCTGTGTGATCTGCGTCACACCTGGCAAGGCCCCGGTCCCCGCATAATCCTAAGTTCCCCTACGTACGGACCGCAATTATGGACAGCGCCCTGTTGGTTCATCGCCTGCATTTCGCCTTTACCGTTACCTTTCACTATCTTTTTCCGCAGCTGACGATGGGCCTGGCTCCGTTGATTGTGGCGTTGAAGACGCTCGCGCTACGAACCAACAACGAGAGTTACAACCAGTCCGCGCGTTTTTGGGCGCGCATTTTCGGGATCAATTTCATCATGGGGGTGGTGACCGGGATACCCATGGAATTTCAGTTCGGCACCAACTGGTCCCACTTCTCACGGTTCGCAGGCGGCGTCATCGGCCAGACGCTCGCGATGGAAGGAATGTTTGCGTTCTTTCTGGAGTCGGCATTCCTTGGGCTGTTTCTCTATGGCGAGAAGCGCCTTAGTCCGAAGGCCCACTGGTGGGCTGCAGTGGCCGTATTCCTCGGTTCCTGGCTGTCCGGTTTCTTCATTGTCGCCACCGACGCCTGGATGCAGTATCCCGTGGGCTATGCCAAAGCGGCTGACGGCTCTGTCCAACTCAGCAGCTTCTGGGAACTGATGTTGAATCCATGGGCATGGTGGCAGTACGCGCACAACATGAGCGGCGCTGTGATCACGGGAGCGTTTGTTATGGCCTCGGTGGGAGCCTTCTACCTGCTCTGGGGCAAGTACGAGGAACACGGCCGCATTTTCGTGCGCGTGGGAATCATTGCCGGACTGATCGCGACTGTGTTGCAACTTTTTCCCACCGGCGACGAACAGGGCCGCCTTATCGCTCGCAATCAACCGACTACGCTGGCCGCCATGGAAGCGTTGTTTGAAAGTTCACCAGGGGCGCCCCTGGTTCTGATCGGGCAACCGAATGTGGAAGAGCGCAAGATCGACAACCCGCTGATCATTCCAAAAATGCTTAGCTTTCTCACCTACCGGCGGTGGGAGGCGGAAGTACGCGGTCTCAATGCATTTCCACCAGATACCTGGCCCGACAACATTCCACTGCTGTATTACACCTACCACATCATGGTGGGGCTGGGGACGATCTTCATCGTGGTCATGGTGGTTGCCGCATTTCTACTGTGGCGCAAGACGCTGTTTCAGGCACGCTGGATGCTTTGGGTTCTGCTGCTGAGCCTGCCTTTCCCTTACATCGCGAATACCGCGGGATGGATGACGGCAGAGATTGGCCGCCAGCCCTGGCTGGTGTACGGGCTGATGCGAACGGCCGACGGATACTCCAAGCTGGTCTCGGCGGGCAACGGGCTATTCACGCTGCTCGGCTTTATGGGGATGTATACGGTGCTGGGAATTCTCTTTCTGTTCCTGGTTCGTCGCGAGATAGAAAACGGCCCGCTTGCTGAGCCCGGGGCCGCTCACTAGAGGATTTCATGCCAACAGTCTGGTTCATCATCGTATCGGTCATGATCGCGGCGTACGTCGTGCTTGATGGTTTCGACCTTGGCGCCGGAGTTATCTACCTAATGGCCGGCCGCACCAGGGACGATCGCCGCAAGATCCTGCGCTCGATCGGCCCGGTGTGGGACGGTAATGAAGTGTGGCTGCTGGCGGCGGGCGGCACGTTGTACTTTGCCTATCCGCAGCTCTATGCGTCGGCCTTCAGCGGCTTCTATCTCCCCCTGATGATCGTTCTGTGGCTCCTGATGCTGCGGGGCATCGGTATCGAGTTACGAGCGCACATGGAAAATCCGGTATGGCAGGGCTTCTTTGACGTGATCTTCTGCTTCTCCAGCGCCCTGCTGACGATCTTCTTCGGAGCTGCACTGGGGAATGTGATTCGGGGCGTGCCGCTCGGTCCAGATGGCTATTTCTTTGAACCGCTCTGGACGAATTTCCGGCTGGGAGCCCATCCGGGCATTCTTGATTGGTACACGGTGCTGGCGGGCTTGGTCGCGCTTGTGACCTTGACCGTGCATGGCGCCTTGTACGTAACCCTGAAGACGGATGGGGAAGTGGCGCTGCGCACGCGCAATCTCAGCCTGGCGCTGTGGCCGTTCCAGTTGGTACTCACGCTACTGAGTCTGGTGGCCACGTGGTTCGTTCGGCCCTCAATCAAGACGAATTATCTCGCGTATCCTGTTGGGTTTCTGATCCCGGTCATTGTCTTTGGAAGTCTGTTGCTGATTCGGAT
>QIAI01000204.1:1627-4913 GCA_003224995.1 Acidobacteriota bacterium | reverse complement strand
AAGGCGGATCAATCCAATCCCCAATTCTCAGCTCTCAATTCTCCTTTAACTCGCATACGGACCTCGGCATTGCTTGGTTCGGGAATCGCCGAGCTGCGGGAAATGATCCTGAAGCAGATTGGTGGGGACGAGAGCTCGCAGCGCGAAAGCGGATTTCTGACAAACGTGCGCCACCAGGGGCTGGTACGTGATGGGTTGACTGGGTTGGAAGCTGCCGAGATTGCGGTTCAGAATAAGATCCCGCACGAGATGCTTCTTCTGGATTTGTACAACGCCCTGCGCTCGCTGGACGAAATCACGGGTGCGACCACGAATGACGACATCCTCAACCTGATCTTCAGCAGTTTCTGTATTGGGAAATAGATCGCACGCAAGCTAGTGGGATCACTCCCTTTGGTAAACGCCCACGCTGGTCACAATCTTCCCAGCATTATCCTTCGACTTTGTGGTGATCGTCATCCATCGTCCATCGTTGGAAACGACTCTGCGGCTGGTGGCAACGACTTCGAACCCATGCAGGTATGAGGCGATCACGACGCGCGGTGCGATGCGTTTCAGGGAAACCGGTAACAGCATCCCATGAGAGCCGATGACGATAACCTGTTTGCCGGTGTAGTCGGCGAGATACGTGGTTTGCGCGGTTTTGCCATTCGCGTAGGTTGTGTCGGAACGGTATTCGACAGCTTGTCCCTTGGGAAGCATCTCAATGGTCATTTGCTTTGGACAGGTTCCGGCAGGGTAGCTGGATCGGCGCACATTCAACTTCCACCTGCCCGCGAACGGATCGGTTGTGGTTGCAGACGAGGTTGTGAGCAGCACGAAAAGAAGAAGGAGAGACGCGATTTTCTTCATGGTTACACTCCAAAATACGGACGCCCGTAATCGGGCGTCCGTCGGGTTAGAGCCGCTACAGAGAACGCAGGAAATCAAAGATCGCCTGTTTGTCAGCTTCGGGCAGTTCATTGAACTGCTCGACGACTCCATTGGCCTCGGAGGGGCCGTAAGTATAGGAGCGGAAGTCTTTGGAGGGATTGTCGCCGCCATCGGAAAAACGCCGTGAGAAGTGGTCCTGGACGGCGACATTCAGATCGGCGGTGCGGCCATCATGCAGGAAGAACAGTCGAGTTCCGAGTCCCCATAATGGAGTGGTGCGAAACTCGTCGGGACCGGCATTGCCCTGGACAACGTTGTCGGCCAGGGTTGCACCCATGTGATGAACCAGCAGATCGGAAAAGAGATTCACGGCTTGGCCGCGGAGTGCGACCGAGTGAGGCCCGATTTCTTCCGACGGGTTGGCAGGAGTGGGCGTGCCCGGGGTTTTGAACGAGGGCGTATGGCAGAGGGCACACCCCACGGCATTGAAGACATCTTTGCCGTGCTGCGCACTGGCTGACATGGCCGCTGGTTGAGGAGCATCCACGAAGCGCATGAACTCAGTGAACATGAGCCACGCCGGCATGATCTTCGGTGGGTTGTTGTAGAGAGTGGAGTCGGTGCGCGGAACATCGAACGGTTCGTACACCGTGCTGCAGGTCGGATCTTCGCTCCGGCCAATGGGAAATGCATCATTGCTGATTCCCATTTCCACGTTGTACGCCTCTCCGGCGAAGATAGTGATCGAAGCATTCTGTGCCTTCCACCCAAAACGGCTGATGGTGCCATTGTTGGGCACAAGGTTGGGGTGACCGGAAATTCCGAGTTCCTGCTTTTGCTCGCGATGGGCGGCCATGTTGGCGAGAATCGCCGAGTCCTGGACGCCTTCAATCAATCCCAATCCAAAAAGCTGCAGCGGGATGCGGAATGCGATATTGCGATCGCGCACAGCTTTTGCGAAGTCCGGCTGCTGCAGTGTGCAGCCGGGCGCATCCGAGCGGCCCTGCAGGGTGAAGAGGCTATGCACGCCGCCATCGCGAGTGCCGTCCGCGTGGTACTTGAAACGGACTTCACGGAACGCACCGTCGGGAGCTTCGAACTGGGGCACGGTATTGGTTCCACCCAGGCGATGAGCAATTTTGTCGGCTGGATTGTGCGCCGGGGAACTTCCGCCGATGGCAGGTTGAGAGTGGCAAGTGAAACACTGATCCGCGTTGAAAACCGGACTCATGCCGGCGGAGTTCACCAGGGATGTTGGCGAGAACGGATTGTTGGGGTCAGGATCGGTGGGCAGAGTGTTTTGCGGTTGTTGCGAGCAGGTGTCGCAAGAGCCTTCTAACTCGGACACGCGTAACAGGCTCTCGTTGAATAGCGCCGTTTCATTGTCGTTGAGTCCCGCCACCGGAACGGGGATGGCGGATGCTGGATTCGGTCGTGGACCGGGATCCTTAGCCTTGAACCACGAGCGCTGGCTTTGGGCGAGCATGGCGGATGTGCCAATTAAGGCAGCCACAAAAACACTGGCAGCCAGACGTTTTGTCGCAGGTCGTTTCATTTCCTCAACCTCCCTAAAGGACGATTTGCTTGCGGAGCGCCCTCCGGGGTGGGCGGGGGAAGTCGAGGACCTCTCGCTGGTTGTGTCCATTTGGGATCGATGTGGATGCTGGGCGAGAGACCATCCCCGGTTTTAGCTCTTCATTTAAGAACTGCGAAAAAGGGTCCTGAAAAGGTCCAGAAAAATTTGAATAGGTACTTTTTCGTGCGGGAGAGTGGGAGAGCGTAATGCCGATGCCATTGACGAGGGCGGCTACCAGAGCTATCTTTGCGGAACCTCAGGGCGTGGTTCACTGTGGGTCCCGTGTCGCAAATTCCGTACAGTCCAGTCACCGAACTCCTAATTCGCTGGCGTGCTGGCGACGAAGAGGCGCTGACAAAACTCGTTCCGCTGGTTTACGAGGAGCTGCGCCAAATTGCGCGCCGGCAACTGCGGGGAGAGCGTCCAGGCCACACCCTGCAAAGCGCCGCCCTGGTCCATGAGGCGTACCTGCGGCTCACGGATCAACACCCGTTCGAAAGCCGCGACCGAGCTCACTTTCTGGCGATGGCTTCCCGCCTGATGCGCCAAGTGCTGGTCGACCATGCCCGCCGGCACGGGGCAGCGAAGCGGGGGCCGAAACAGCAGGTCGAGCTGGACGCCTCGATTGTTCTTCCGCGTGGGCCCCAGATTGAAATGACAATCCTGGATGATGCGCTTAAGGCGCTCGCAAAATTCGATGAGCAGCTGGCGCGGATTGTGGAACTGCGATTCTTCGGTGGCCTGGGAATTGAAGAGGTAGCCGAGTTGCTGGGTAGTTCTCGCTCGACCATCAAGCGGGAGTGGAATGTGGCGAAGGCGTGGTTGTCGAGGGAAATG
>QIAI01000204.1:0-1471 GCA_003224995.1 Acidobacteriota bacterium | reverse complement strand
TCCGCTGTCACGGCCACGGTGGAACCTTCCGCCCTCGGGCCATACCGTTTGGTGCGTGAAATTGGGGTCGGTGGAATGGGGCAGGTCTGGCTGGCGGAACAGACCGCGCCGGTGCGTCGACGGGTGGCGCTAAAAGTGATTCGGGCAGGCTTGTACAGCGCGGCCGTTCTGCAGCGCTTCGACGCGGAACGGCAATCGCTCGCGATCATGGACCATCCGGCGATCGCAAAAGTTTTCGACGCAGGTGCGACGGCAACGGGCCAACCGTACTTTGCAATGGAGTACGTGGACGGGCTTCCGATTACCGAGTATTGCGATAAGAAGAAGCTTTCCATTCGGGCTCGCCTTCGACTGTTCTTGCAGGTTTGCGAAGGCGTGCAGCATGCCCATCAAAAAGCGGTTATTCATCGAGACCTGAAGCCCTCAAATATCCTGGTCGCTGAAGTGGACGGGAAGCCCACGCCGCGCATCATTGATTTCGGCTTAGCGAAGGTGATCACTCCGGCCCTGCCCGGAGAAACTGTTTTTACTCAGGCTGGAGCGTTCCTGGGGACACCGGGATACATGAGTCCGGAGCAGGCCGACCCGGGCGCACGGGATATCGATACGCGGAGCGATGTTTATTCGCTCGGTGTGATCCTCTATGAATTGCTGACAGGATATCTTCCGCTGGAAGCCGCACACTGGCGGAGCCAGCCAGTGGACGAAGCACTGCGCCAGTTGCGCGAGGTTGATCCGCAACGGCCCAGCACAAAAGTAAGTTCAAACCGCGAGACTTCGGGCGAACATGCGGCCGCGCGCGGAACAGAACCGGGTCCACTGGTCAGTACGGGATCGAACGCGACGCTATGGCACGCCCTCAGAACTCGCGGCTGACCTCGGACGGTATCTCGAAAATCGGCCGGTGGTGGCACGTCCCGCGAGTGCAGGATACCGGCTGAAAAAGTACGTGCGCCGGAACCGGATAGCGGTCGCAGTGGCGTTAGGGATGGCATTGGTGCTCGTCGGGTTCGCGGTCATGCAGGCAGTAGAGCTGCGGCGAACCACGCGGGAGCGCGATCGCGCGGATCGCATCGCTGAATTCATGACCAACATGTTCAAGGTCACGGACCCGGGCGAGGCGCGCGGCAATAGCGTGACCGCCAGAGAGATCCTCGATAAGGCTTCGCGAGAGATTGGGACCAACGCGGCCATCGATCCGGTGGTGCAAGCTGACTTACAAGACGCCATGGCGGGCACATACGTGAACCTTGGCTTGTACGCTCGCGCGCAGGAATTGTCGGAGCGCGTCCTGCAGGCTCGTCTTAAACTGCAAGGGCCGGAAAATAGAAAGACGGTTCAAACCCAGACTCGCCTGGGGTGGATTTTGGACCGTGAAGGAAAGTTCGGGGAAGCGGAGAAGCTGGAGCGTCCGGCTTTGGAAATTGAGCGCCGCAGATTTGGCTCGGAGGATCCGCTGAGCCTGGAAACG
>QIAI01000203.1 GCA_003224995.1 Acidobacteriota bacterium | reverse complement strand
GACTTCTGAAACTATTGGCCGAGCTTCGCGAGCAGGCGACCAAGGACGAAAGAGAGCGGTTCCGCTACAAACTTGTGGGCGAAGATCCTCAAACAGCTCCGCAAACCAACTCCGCATCGCCACCCCAGCCATAGTGGTCGAACTCGGGCGCGTGATGTTTACATGCACGATGACGACCTTTACTCCGCGGCGCGATCACGGCGATAATCAAGAACCTCGCGTCCATTTACGAGTCAGGGGCCCGCTCCGCAATGACGTTCTCACGACGCACCTTTGTGCAACTCTCTTTGGGTTCGGCCGTTTCATTGGCCGCCGAGCGTCTGTTCGCACAAGGAGTTTCACCACACACCGCAAAACCACTCGCCAGGCCTGCCCCCTCCGGGCGTCCCTTCAATGCGCACTTTGTCGATGTCGCCGCAACCGCGGGACTCACCGCACCCGTGATCTATGGTCCCATCTCCAACAAGAAGTACATTCTGGAAACGATGGGGTGTGGTTGTGCTTTCATCGATTATGACAATGACGGTTGGATGGACATTTTTCTGCTCTCCGGTACTCGTTTAGAGGAGGCACCGGCGGGCGCATCCAGTCGGCTATACAAAAACAATCGCGACGGCACATTCACCGATGTAACGGAGAAAGCGGGCCTGAACGCAGTGGGCTGGGCATCCGCGGTCTGCGTTGGCGACTACAACAACGACGGATTTGAAGATCTCTTTTGCACGTACTTCGGGCAAAACCATCTGTATCGTAACAATGGCGACGGTACCTTTACCGACGTGACCAAAGAAGCCGGCCTCTGGAACCAGCAATCGCGCTGGGGCGCTGGTTGCAGTTTTCTCGACTACAATCGCGATGGCCATCTCGACCTCTTCGTCTCCAACTATGTGCAGTTCTCGTTCGAGCACGCGCCGGTGCCCGGACAAAACACCAACTGCAACTGGAAGGGTATTCCCGTGCTGTGCGGACCCCGCGGGCTACCCATGGGGCAGCACTCCCTGTATCGCAATAACGGGGATGGAACGTTCACCGACGTCAGTCGACAAGCGGGCATCGCGAAGGCCGCCGGTTCCTATGGCATGACTGTAATCGCCGCCGATCTGGATGAGGACGGCTGGCCGGATATCTACGTGGCGTGCGACTCCACTCCCAGTTTGCTGTTCATGAACAATCACGATGGCACGTTTCGCGAAGAAGGCGTGGAGCGCGGCGTCGCCCTCAGCGACGACGGGGCGGAGCAAGCCGGCATGGGAGTTGGGGTCGGCGACTACGACCTGGACGGACACTTGGATCTATTCAAAACCCACTTCGCGGACGATTCCAACGTTCTTTATCACAACGACGGATCCGCGAATTTCGATGATGTGACCCGTACCTCTCGCCTGGGAGTGGAAACGCGCTACATCTGTTGGGGTGCCGGAATTGTTGACCTCGATAACGACGGTTTTCCGGACTTGTTCATGGTGACCGGCAATGTGTATCCGGAGGTGGAAAAAAAACTTGGCCAGTACGCCAATAAGACTCCACGCGCGGTATTTCGCAATCTCGGAGACGGCAAGTTTGAAGAATTAACCGATGCAGCGGGCCCGGGAATAGCCGCAGCGCACTGTAGCCGCGGCTGCGCTTTTGGCGACTTCGACAACGACGGAGATGTAGACATTCTCGTGGTCAACTTGAATGAGCCCCCGTCTCTACTGCGAAATGATGTCGAGGGGAAGCAGAACTGGCTCAAAGTAAAACTGCAGGGAGTGAAATCGAATCGCAGCGCGATCGGCGCTCGAGTGGTAGCCCGCTACGGCGGAAAATCGCAGGCTCAAGCCGTACTGAGTCAATCGAGTTTTTACTCCTCCAATGATCCGCGCTTGCACTTCGGGCTGGGAAGTCACACCTCGGCAGACCTCGATGTCTACTGGCCCAATGGCGGTCACGAAGCTGTAAAGAACGTTCCAGCCAACCGGCTTATCCTGCTCAAGGAAGGCGCAGGAATCATTTCCAGCAAAGGATTTCCCGCCAAGTAAAGAAGGCTTGCTGGCGATTTTCTTTCCAAAAGCGCCAAAAAGCTCTTGACAGTCGAGTTCTTTCGAACTATATATCGCGCATTGCAGCAAACGTTTTCTCGCAAACGCTTGCAGACCGCGTCGTCGACTTCTGTGGGGAGGATTCCTCGCTCTTGCCAGCTGGGCGCAATTCACCGGCAACATTCAGGGTATTGTGCAGGATCCCAGCCGCGCGGCTATCCCCGGCGCCAAGCTTGTCCTGGTCAATACCGCCACCGAGGTCTCCACCACTACGACCTCCGACGAATCAGGAAACTACCGATTTCTCAGCCTTGCTCCCGGATCGTACAAGATCTCTGCGGAAGCATCCGGCTTCACCAAGACGGAGTCTAACGTCATTCTGCAGACGAATCAGAATCTGAGCGTTCCCATCTCCATGAAGGTGGGCGCGGCCACGGAGGCTGTGACGGTTACTTCTGAGGCGCCTCTCGTGAACACGGCTGAGACCCGCAATGAGTTGACTCTTGAAACTCAGACTTTGTCCGCGCTTCCGCTGGCTGGCCGCAACTTTATTTCGCTGGTCACGCTCGCCCCCGGTGTCTCGGGCCTGGGAACGATGGGTGGAGGCACTCCGGGCGGAGGTGGGACTCCCGGCTCCGGCGTAGACAATTACTCCACTGAGACGGCAGTCGATGTGAGCGCCAACGGCCAAGGCACGGTGGGCAATAAGTTCATCATTGACGGTCTCGACGTCAATAGCAGTATCCGGCAAGGGGTGCTCAACCTAACCCCCAATCCGGACGCGATTCAGGAATCAAGCGTCCAGGTCAATACCTTTTCCTCCGAGTATGGCGGCGCCAGCTCCATCCAGATGACGAGTACCACCAAGTCCGGCTCCGATCAATTTCACGGATTGGTGAGCGACTACTTCACCTACCAGAAGATGTACGCCAAGACGGAATTCATGAAGCCGACCGCCGACTACCATCCATTCCATAGCAACAACATGTCGGCGGCCATCGGTGGTCCGATCATTCCACACCACCAGTTCTTCTTTTTCTTCGCGGTCGAACCGCTGCGTTCCGCGGCGGCCACCGCCGGTTCAACCATCAACTCACCCGACCCACAATTCGACGCCTGGGCACAGCAGCTATCCCGCTACCTTCGGAACCAAAATTCTGAATACGTATGCGCCCACGGGCTTGGCTGGCAGTGCGGTGAGTACAACCGCCGACGTGCATCTGCTGGGAGCTCCATGCCCGACCGGGCAAACCACAATCCCCGTCCCAGGCTCCGCGACTGGATCCATTCCCTGCAATCTGCCCGTGATCGACACCGGTATTTTCAACTCCAGCAATTTCCGCAATGGCGACCAATATTTCATCCGCGTGGACAAGTACTTCAAGAATGACAGGATTTACGGCAGCTTCTTCCGCACAACCCTGAACTTTGGCGGGCCGGCGGCGATCCCGCAGTTCTCGTCGACCAACAAGAACACCCAACGCGCTTTTCAGGTGAACTACACTCACACTTTCAGTCCCTCTACTCTGAACGAAGCGATCTACGCCCAGAATCGTATCGAGGGCGTTCAGCATCAGACGGGCGATTTTACAATTCCCTCCACCGGGGTCTCCGGGATTTCCAACCTGGATGGTTTCGGCGGTTTTTATGGCCAAGGCTTTGCCCAGGGAGATTTCATCCAGCATAACTATCACTGGCGCGACGTTTTGACGCATGTTCGCGGCGCCCACGTGTTGAAGTTCGGCTATGAGGGCTGGTTCGGCGATGATGTGGAGCCCTTCCGAGGGCCTTGGTCCACGCCGAAATACCAGTTTGACAACCTCCTGAATCTTGCGCAGGACGCGCCTCACACCGAGGGCGGAGCCATGTATAGCACGATCACCGGGCAGCAACAACTGTGGGAATGGAATGCAGCTTCCAGGACGTGGGGAATCTTTGCGGAAGACACTTGGAAGGCGAGGCGAAATCTGACCGTCACGCTGGGCTTCCGCTTTGACGACCAGGGAAACCCGTACTCACGCAGCGCCTCGACGGTTTTCGGTAACTTCTACCTTGGGTCCGGTTCCACGATTCAGGAGCGTGTTGCCAACGGTTTCGCAAAAGCCACGAAGCACGCTCTCAAGTCGTCGCCCAAAGCGTACGATCCTCGCGTCGGCTTTGCGTGGGACGTCACCGGAAAAGGTGACTGGGTGGTCCGAGGAGGTGCCGGAATGTATGCCAACTGGCTCTCCCAAGCCAACATTCAGGAGGAATTTCGAGGCAATCCTCCGGGGCTCATTAATCCCACATTTTTCCGGGGTACGGGGGCCAATTCTCCGGTCTTTACCCAGGGGAGCGGCAGGAAGCCTCCATTTGGATTCACCTATCCCCCGCTCGCCGGAACTACGCTGTGCCCGACGGCCCCTTGTCTCGACGCGAAGGGAGGTATACCCGGCGCCTCGCCTACCATCGGCGGCATTAACCCCAGCATAAAGTCTCCCACCGCCTTTATCTGGGCTGGCACCCTGGAGCGGAAGATCCTCACCAACTTTGTGGGCAGCGTGCTCTACAGCGGCTCACACTCGCGCAATCTAGTCGCCAACGGCAACCAGGCGGGTACGGTGAGCTACGGCGCTGACATCAACGCGTTACCCGGCGACTTGTTGTTACATCCGAATCCGGTGCGACTGAATTCCAGCTTCGGGGTGATCAACTACGCTGACAACGATCGCGTCGCCAATTACCAGGGAGTGACATTTGACTTCAGGGGACGCGCGCGACGTGCTTTCTTCGACGTTTCCTACACTCGCTCGAGTTCCAAGGACGACGCGGGTACCGGAGGCGCCGGCATCGGCAATGGATCTTACCCAACCACCATCAATCCTCATCAGTTCTACGGGCCCTCCCCATGGGATGTACCCAACCGCTTCTCTTTCACCTTCAATTATGAGCTGGCAGGGTTGAACGGCGGTCACGGCGCCATTGGCCTGCTGACCGGCGGTTGGGGCCTCAGCGGCACCGCCATCTACCAAACCGGCTATCCCTTTACCGTGTTAACCACTGCGCCCTTTACTCAGGGGGGAGATTACAACGCGGATGGAGATAACCTGGACTTCCCCGACGTGACCAGTTATCACCAAGGCACTTCGCGAAGCGCGTATCTGAACGGCGTGTTTACGTCTGGACAGTTCACCCCTCCCACCCCAGGCACGAACGGCAATGAAAAGACCCAGCAGTTCCGGCAGCCGTCTTTCGCCGAGGCCGATGTTACTGCGTACAAGAACACCCATCTCGGCGAACGCGTCAATTTTCAGTTGAGGTTTGAGTTCTTCAACCTCTTCAATCATCCCAATCTGTTTCTGGACAGCAATCTGGCAAATGGCTCGTTCGGGAGAGCCACCAGCCAGCAGTTACCCAGAAACTGGCAGATTGGAGGAAAGCTGACTTTCTGAGCGGGTTGGAAATTCATCGTCGCTAAACTTGTCGTCTAAAGGGAGCCAGCCGAGACGGTCAAGGCTCCCTTCACTTATCATTTAAGAGTGGGCTGCCGCGGCCACATACTTGGCGGCGAAGCACGCTGTGGAGTACCCAATCGGCGAATACATGGTTCGTTAACGCTCCTGAGGCTATTGGATGATTGACCTCTCAGCTCTCGAGGTTTGGTTCGTTACCGGCAGCCAGCATCTGTACGGGCCAGAGACGCTGAAGACGGTGGAAGCACACTCCATGGAAATTGCCCGTACTTTGGGCAACTCTGTCCAGATTCCGGTGAAGATCATGATGAAGCCCGTCATGACCAGCAGTGAATCCATCCACAAACTCTGCCTGGAAGCGAACAGCTCGGACACTTGCGTCGGACTCATCACCTGGATGCATACCTTCTCCCCGGCGCGCATGTGGATTGCCGGACTGCGCGCGCTGGATAAGCCGCTGTTGCACCTCCATACACAATTCAATCAAGAGCTGCCATGGTCGACCATCGACATGAACTTCATGAACCTGAACCAGGCCGCGCATGGCGACCGCGAGTTCGGATTCCTCGGAGCCCGCATGCGGCTCAAACGCAAGATCGTGGTCGGCTTCTGGCAGGACTCCACGGTTCACCAGGAGTTGGGTTGCTGGACTCGCGCCGCCTGTGCCTTGCACGATGCCATGCAGCTCAAGGTCGCTCGCTTTGGCGACAACATGCGCAACGTTGCAGTGACTGAAGGCAACAAGGTCAATGCGGAGATCAGGCTCTGCTACGCGGTGAATGGTTATGGCGTCGGTGATCTCGTCGACCGGGTTCAACGGGCAACCGATACAGAGATCAAACAGCTGGCCGCTGAATATGACGAAACCTATTGTGTTGCTGAACCTCTGCGCCCAGGCGGAGGCCGGCGCCAGTCGCTCTATGATGCCGCGCGGATCGAGTTGGGGCTGCGGACCTTCCTTAAAGA
>QIAI01000142.1:10961-12350 GCA_003224995.1 Acidobacteriota bacterium | reverse complement strand
CCATGTCCAGAGGAAGAAAATTCGGCCTAGCCGGAATCGTGCTGCTGACCATGGCAGTAGCGTCGGCCGAGTGGTTTGCTCCTCGCGGATTGGGGATTACCGCGTTTGGCGATCTTCTCGCCCTCTCGATGCTGGCAGTGGCATCGGTCGCACTGTGCTGGAATGCATTCCTGCAGGAGCGCGCCCGCATATTCTGGTTGCTGATGGGCTTCGGGTGCGTGCTATGGACCATCAACACTGGGGTGTGGGCTTACTACGAAATTGTGCTGCGGCAAGACTTGCCGGAACCCTGCATCGGCGATGTGATCCTCTTCATCCACGTAGTGCCGTTCATGGCTGCGGTGGCGCTGCGGCCGCACCGCCCCCAGGAAGACCGGAAGGCCCTGCTTGATGCGATCAACTTCCTGATGCTTCTGATCTGGTGGGTGTTTTTGTACGCCTACGTGGTGTTCCCGGATCAGTACGTCGCGTTGAATGTTCCGGTATACAGCCGAAGCTACGATCTCTTGTACCTGGTAGAGAACCTGGTGTGGGTCTTTATTTTGGGGATGGCGGCGTCCTCGACCCAAGGCGGCTGGCGACGCATTTACTGGAATTTGTTTATCGGGGGCGCGCTTTACACGTTGTGCTCGGAGATGATCAATGCCGCCATCGCACGCAAGCAATACTACAGCGGCAGCATCTACGATCTGCTGTTTGTGGTGTCGGTCGGCTGGCTGATTTGGGCAGCCTTTTCGGCACGACGAGAGAATCTGACGCCATCGCCCACGGCGGAGCCCGCCACCAGGTGGGTGACGGTGGTGCCGCGGCTGGCTATGATCGCGATCCTGTCGCTGCCGTTATTGGGTTTGTGGACGCTGTATGCGGACCATGCGCCGCACCTGCGGAATTTTCGATTGCTGGTCACCTTGGCGGCCACGCTGGTATTGGGTCTGTTTGTTTTCCTGAAACAATTCCTGCTGGATCGGCAATTGATCACCTTGCTGGATGAATCGCGCCAGAGCTATGAGAATCTGCAACGGCTGCAGAGTCAGTTGGTCCAAAAGGAGAAGTTGGCCTCGCTGGGGCAACTGGTGGCGGGAGCCGCGCACGAAATCAACAATCCTCTGGCTGCAATCCTGGGTTATTCCGAGTTGCTGGCGGCGCAGACTTCGATGAAGACCGACCAGGCTGCCATGGCTCAGAAAATCGGCCAGCAAGCCCGCCGCACTCGCGATCTGGTGTCCGATCTTTTGAGCTTCTCGCAGCAGAGTCCGTCGGAAAAGGTGCTAATTGATGTGGGTGCATTGATCCAGCGGGCACTGCAGATGCATGATGTGCAGATTCGGGGAAAAAATATCCGTGTCGAGGCGGTGCTCGAGCCGGGATTGCCGCGCATCTGGGGAAACA
>QIAI01000142.1:9440-10925 GCA_003224995.1 Acidobacteriota bacterium | reverse complement strand
GGAGGCGGCGCTCTGCTGGTGACGGCGGAACACCTTAACTCCGAAGTGCTCGTCCAGTTCTCCGATTCAGGGCCGGGCATGCTTGACCCGCAGCGCGTTTTCGATCCTTTCTATACGACCAAACCCGTAGGTAAGGGCACCGGACTTGGATTGAGCGCGACTTACGGTGTGGTTCAGGATCACCACGGGCACATCACCTGCCGCAACAAGGCCGAGGGTGGCGCATTGTTTGCTCTTCGATTCCCGGTAGCTGCGCAAGCGGCGGCAGCCGTGGAAGGCGGCGTGTCCTAGTGTGATGTCCCAGAAATAAATAGTCTAAGGAAAATCCTGAGTAGAGAACCGGCATTTGAAAACACAAGGTCCCTCCACTCCGCTTCGCTCCGGTCGGGATGACAGACTCAAAACACAAGGTCCCTCCACTCCGCTTCGCTCCGGTCGGGATGACAGACTAATGGCGCGGATTTGCGATAGGACACTAGCAATCGGTGCGGTCTCGGCTCACCTTGCGATTCGCAACTCGCCTCACTCCTGTAACATAATTTCCGTACAAAGCCATGACGCTTACCCACACCAGTACGGGCGTGCTCGAATTCGAGTCTTTGCGCGACTTGCTGCGCGGGTACGCGGGATCGCCCCTCGGCATGGGACGCATTCAACATCTGGCTCCGTCGCTGGATCGGGATTGGATCGAACAGCAACAACAGCTCACCAACGAAATTCGGGAATTTCGGCGGGTGGGCGGGCGCTTTGAGTTTGCCGGTCTGCTGGATATTTCCAAGCTGGTAGACGAGGCGTGCATCGCGGGGGCGGCCCTTGAAACCACGCAGATTCGGGATTTGATTATGGTGGTCGACCGTGCGGCGGAATGGCGGGAAATCGTGATGACTCCGCCCGCGGCCATGAAGAATTGGTCCGCGGTTCCGAACATTTCCGAGGGCATTGCGGATTTCACGGCCTTCCTGCGCGAGTTCCGAAACAAAATTCAGCCGGACGGCACACTGGAAGACCGGGCGTCGCCGGAACTGGCTCGCATCCGGCGCGAGATCGACAAGCAGAAGCGCACCATCCAGGAATCCTTGCGCGGTTATCTGCGGCGGCTGGCGGAAGGCGGCACGCTGCAGGACGAACTGGTCACCATCCGCGGGGAGCGCTTCGTCATTCCGGTGAAGGTCGAGCAAAAGCGGCGCGTGCCGGGCGTGGTGCACGGGTCCAGCTCCAGCGGACAGACTGTGTTTGTCGAACCGATCGAAACCATCGAGCAGAACAATGACCTGGTGCGCCTGCTGGATGAGGAGCAAGCTGAGGTCCATCGCATCCTGCTGGAAATGACACGGCGCATTGGCGAGAACGCCGAAGCCATCCGGAATGCTGCCGACGTCCTCGCCGAATTGGAATTGCAGTTTGCGAAGGCTCGCTTTGCCGAGGACTACTCGTGTGTCCCCGTCAGCTTATCGCCCGCGAGGGATGCCGCGTCTGGCGCGGACA
>QIAI01000142.1:0-9326 GCA_003224995.1 Acidobacteriota bacterium | reverse complement strand
CATCGAACTCGAGGGCGAGCGCCGCGAACTGGTCATCACAGGCCCAAACACCGGCGGAAAAACCGTGACCCTGAAGACGGTTGGACTGCTTGCTTTAATGGCGCAATCGGGCATACCGGTTCCGGCGGACCGGGCGGAGATGCCAATCTTTGACGCCGTGCTGGCCGATATCGGCGACTACCAGTCGATTGAGCAGAACCTTTCTACCTTCTCCGCGCACGTGACCAATATTGACTTCCTCTCGCGCACTGCTACCGCACGATCGCTGGTGCTGCTGGACGAACTCGGGTCGGCGACGGACCCGGAGGAGGGAGCGGCCCTCGCAGTGGCCATTGCCGACCACTTTCGGCGCATCGGCTGCATAGCCATCATCTCCACTCATCACACTTCGCTGAAAGTTTACGGAGTCAACACTCCCGGGGTGGTGAATGCGGCCGTGGGTTTTGACGAAGCCACGCTGCAGCCGACTTACGAATTACGAGTAGGCGTTCCGGGAGCGTCGGCGGGAATCAACATCGCGCAACGGCTCGGCCTGAATGCGGAAATCATCGCTTCCGCCCGGTCGCGCATCGGTAGCCAGACGCAAGACATCGCGCGCTTCCTCGATCGCTTGCACGCGCAGCTAGGCGAGGCCGAAGCCGAGCGGGTGCGCTTGCAGAGTCGTGAACAGGAACTGGAACGAGAGAAGTCGCGCCTGGCGGTGGAAGGCAGGAAAGAGCAGCAGGCCAAAATCCGCGAGATGGAGAAGAAACTGGAGAGCCTCTTCAGGGATTTCGAGTACCACGCACGCGAGACGGTCAACGCGATTCAGGATCGAGCGGCGGCCCAGAAGCTGTCCAAAGATGCCGAGCGGCGGATCGCCAAAATGCGTCGTGAATTTCGCGAGCAGTTCGATTCCGCGGTGGTGGCGCACTCCACCGGCGCCGACCGTGACGATCCGAATGCTCAGCCCGCGCTGGTGAAACACGTTTCCCAGGGAGACACGGTCAAGCTCAAGTCCGTGGGACGGCCTGGTGTGATCACGCGCCGCATCGATGACCAGCATTTTGAAGTGGAAATCGGCGCCATGAAAATGAAGATCGCCCGCGATGATATCGCTGCGGTGATCGCCCGCGCCGCCGATTCTCCGGTGAACGCCGCACGCGCCCGGGGCATTTCCGTTTCGCTCGAGCGCGAGGAAGCCAACGTTCCGTCGGAGATTAACGTGATTGGCCGTACCGTGGACGAAGCCACCACCGAGGTGGAGAAGTTTGTGGATCGTGCATTTTTGGCAGGTCTGGCCCGGGTACGGGTCGTGCACGGCAGTGGTATGGGCATCCTGCGCAAAGCCCTGCGGCAATACCTGCAGCGCCATCCGCACGTGGTCTCGGTCAGCGAGCCTCCGCAGAATGAAGGCGGCGGAGGAGCAACGGTAGTCGAGCTGCGCGTCTAGGGGATGCGCCTAGCGGCGACGTTTCCAGAAGCTGGTTTCGCTTTTCAGGGCCGAAAAAGTTGGTCCCTCAGTTCCGGTGTTGCTGGCGTTTTCCTGAGGCTCCGTCACCGTCTCCGGCTGCTTGCGAGTGTCTGGCTCAGTTTGTTGTTCCCCGCCCATTAGCGGGATCACCAGCCGCAAAGCGTCAATCTCTTTTTGCACGCGAACACATTCCATTTCTTTTTCCCGCAGTAGTTCGTGAACGTCTTTCACGGATGCACTCCTTCATATCGCGTCCGAAAAAGCGAGCTGCGATGGCGGGCTCGCGGACGGATTCAAACGGCAGTTGCTAATCGAGCCTACCGCGCCCCGAGCGACGCCTCAAATACAGATGTTCCCGTAGTTCGCGCGAGGGTTAGGGATAGGCCGGACGGCAGGCCATTGTACCGTGCAATGGCGTTGTCCGCGAGCGGCTATGCAACTGGCTAACGAGTCATCCGATTGAATGAGTTCGACTACACTCCCATCTTCCGTCGAACCACGGTCGCAAGACCAAGCAGGCCGGTGCCTAACAGAGTCAGCGTGCCTGGTTCGGGCACTGCCATGGGGCTATAGCCGATGAATTCCTGCGGGCCATATCCCGGGCGCGCGCCGATCGCCGTATAAACCTTCAGCCCCTGGAACGCGCTGTTGGGTGCGGTTGCCGCCAGTCCCAGGTACTGCGCCATCAATGCCTGCACCGCCGCCTCGCTGCTGCCATTATTTTGCCCGCTGAACAGTTCCCACACTGCCGAGTTCCCCAATGCGGCATTGATCTGTCCGTTGAAAACCCCCACGAAGATCAAGCCGGCAGCTTTGTAGTCCAGCTGTGCCTGTCCGCTTGTGCCGAACATGCCACCCTGCAAAATGCTGTGCATGTTGGCCGTCCAACTTTCGCCAAAGCTGATGTGGTTGTTGAACGCATCGCACATCATCGGGGACAGCGTGCTGCTGCCGTTGATGGAGAAATTGTAAGGATATGCGTAGTAACCCGTGGGAGCTACGTTGCCCGGTCCGACGTTGACGAAGGTAAGGCTCACCGAGGAAGCCAGCGCTTGTCCCGCGAAAACGCACAAGAAGAGCGCAAACACCATTGTCTTCATTCGTAGAATTTTCATAAGGCCTCGTATCCGCAATGTACTGAAGTACTACAGGCAAAGTACGTCCCAAAGGACAGCAGAACAATTGCCCGTACGTGGCGTTACGGTCGGTGACAAAAGTAACCAGTACAGTAATCCGGCGGGATGGACGTGTTGCGTGAATCGAGGAGGCCAGTAGCAGTTAGGGCTAACAATCAGGGAGTGCAGCAGAGGACAAAAAGACGGAAAACAAGTTGAGGGGCGAATGCATACGAATGGGGACGAACCGAAGTTCGTCCCCACAGAATTGTTTTCTTAGCGAGGCGTGCGAGCGCTGGCCATTGCCTGCGTCGCTTCCGAGTGAGAAGCGGCGACGGTGCGAGTCTGCTTCTTGCTCTTGGGACGCGTCTCGGCAGTCGAACTTACTTTGCGCAGCTTGCCGGCGGTCGGCTTCGCGTTCGCATGCGCAACAACTTTGATCGCGGGGGCGGCCGCCCATGGATCGTAGTAGGTGGGGTCGACTTCCTGTTGCGCGAAAGCGGACAGACACAACAGGGGCACGGCCACAGTCGTCAGCAACACGGCAGTCCGCAGAGTTTTCATAGAGAGCGTCATAACTTTTCCTCCTGGGGTGTCGCTGACTGGGGGCCAGCGTCTAGAGACATCTATGCTTAAGCACTCGCTGTGCCAACTTCGCACCGCAGGCAGATCAAGCCTGTGGATTCGCGATAACCCGTTCAAAATAGAACTACAGGAACGAGGGAAGACGTCTCTTCGCGAGAGTAGTTTCACAGCCATTCTCGCGCCGTCACTATCCATGCGGCTAGTGTGACTATCCGAGTGGATAGTCCCCTCCGGTATTCTGCCACGCGAAACAGACTGCCCCACTTTGGGTCCCAACGTCCCGAACGGTGGGCAAGACATTCCCGGCTAACTGGCAACGGCGGTGTCCGCCGCTTGGTTCGCAGGGGAAATTGCGACCACGACCGCTCGCCGCATCCACCGGCTGCGCATTCTCTGGATCGGAAGTTCCACACACATCCGCATAGCCTGTGCATACCCGATGGTCAGCAACAGGATCCCGCCCGCCAGCAGTAGGCTTGGCCGGTAGTAATGATAGAAGTGGTGAAAGAGCGTGTGGTGGATCAGATACATGGTGTAAGAAAGCTGCCCCAGGTGCCGCAACCCGCGCCATTCCAGGCAGCGTGTGACGAAGTTCGTTTGCGGCAATGTCACATAAAAGAAGATCGGCATCAGTCCGATCTCCAGCAAGGTGTAGCGAACGGTATCGCGGAAGAGTGGATTCCGATAAGCAAAGCAAGCACCGATGAGGATCGCGCCGGCCCAGGCGAGAGCGGAAGCGTGCCTCGTCAGCCATTGCACACGATCGCCGAGTCTGGAATTCGCAACGATGGCGAGCACACATCCCGCCAGGATCGAGTCGAAACGAGTATCGGTTCCTTCGTAGATGTTTTCCCAGGAAGAGTGCCACACCAGTGCGCGATAACAACGCCACGCCAGCGCTCCCAGACACAGAGCCACGACGAACGAACCACCAGTACAAAAGAGGAAACAGCAGGTAGTAATGTTCCTCGACCGCCAGGGACCACAAGATCCCGAGCCCCGCAGGCAGGTTTCCCCAGCCCAAAATATTCCAGTAATTTGAGAAGTAGAGAAAGGCGGAAACCAGCGACGCGTAACTTTCACGGTTGTACAGAACGCCTGTCGCGGCGAGCGTCGACACGAAGACCACCGTCAAGTAGCATGGCGGAAAAATGCGCAGCACCCGCCGCAGATAGAAGCCTTTCAGCGAGATGGTTGCTGTCTTGCGCGCTTCCTCGCGCAACAGGCTGGTGATCAGATATCCGCTCAGGAAGAAGAAGATCGTAACGCCAAAGCCGCCAGGCAAAGCTTTGAAGGGTTGGGCATGGGCCACGAAAACGATAAAAAATGCGATCGCTCGCATGCCGTCGAGGCTGGGAATGTAGAGACCAGACGACGCCGCAGGCCGAGCGCCCATTCTTGAACGCTAAGCTTGGAAGAAGACCCGGTCTGTGACGACTGAACAGGGCCGAGTGACTTACCCGCACTTGGCAGCAGCCACCCTTCGAACTTTCTGCACAACCCTTGCGTCCCGCGGTTTTTCTAACCTCCATGAAAACGATGAGCTGCAAATCTCTCGGTGGCCCGTGCGAACAGAAGCTTTCCGCCAGTTCATGGGAAGAGATGGTGGCGACCATGGTGAGCCACGTCATGCAACAGCACCCCGACACCGCGAAAGAAATGGAAAAGATGCACAATGAAGATCCCAAAAAATGGGGACGGGAAACGAAGCCAAAGTGGGACGCCGCCCCGGAGACCTGAACGAAGAAACGCTGGTTTCCTTTGTGCGGGTGTGGTCACGCTTCAGCGGCGCTCTTCCTATTTGTCTGGGCCGTCCCGCGCGTGGCTCTGAATAAAATCCCAAGTGGGATAGAGCAGTGGAATCCCAATCCTAGCGCAGAGAACGCGCTAGGAGGGAACACCCGGCTGGTCGGAATGAGAGAGGCCTACGGCCTCTTTCCCGCGCATCCCATGCCCTCTTCCGACTTCAAAGACTCGCTCAAGCAGCAGGCCGACATCGTTCGCATTGTCGGCGATTACGTCAAGCTCAAGAAGGCGGGCGCGCAAAATTTCTCCGGCCTCTGTCCCTTCCACAATGAAAAGACGCCGTCGTTCTCCGTGCACGCCACCCGGCAGTTCTTTCACTGCTTCGGCTGCGGCGTGTCCGGCGACGTATTCTCCTTCGTTCAGAAAATCGAGAACATCACTTTTCCTGAAGCGGTGCGGCTGGTGGCGCAGAAGTTGGGCGTGCCCCTTCCCAAGGTTGAATTCAGCAGCCCGCAGGAGGCGCGCGAAGCCAAGCTGCGCATGGCGCTGCTCGACGTTCACGAGCGAGCCTGCACATTCTTTCAGGATTGCCTGAGGCGTCCGGAAGGCGCAGCGGCCCGCGCCTATCTGGCCGGGCGCGGCCTCGACGAGGCGACCATTGCCCGCTTCCGGATCGGTTATGCGCCGGACTCCGGCTTCCTGCTGCGCGACGCATTGCGCCGCGAATTTGACGAAGAGTTGTTGCGCGAGAGTGGGTTGTTTTCGTGGAAAGAAGCTGCGAGCTCCGAGCCGCGAGCTGCGAGCCAGCGGAGCGCTCTTTTGGGTGAGGAGGGAGAAAAGCAAAACGCACAGGTCCTTCGCTCCGCTCAGGATGACAAGCTAAAGGCTTCTGTCTCTCTCGAAGCTCGTGGCTCGACGCCCGCAGCCGCCCCTCTCGACGCTCGCAGCCCGAAGCTCGCAGCTTTCTATTCCAAATTCCGCAATCGCGTCATGTTCCCCATTGCCAATGATGCCGGCCGCATTATCGCTTTTACCGGGCGCACCCTCTCGACCGACGAAAAAGCCGGGCCTAAGTATCTCAACTCGCCCGAGACGGCGATCTATTCGAAATCGCGGGTGCTGTTCAATCTCGATCACGCCAAGGAAGCCATTCGCAAGCTGGATTACGCCATCCTGGTGGAAGGCCAGATGGACTGCATTTCCGTGTTCGCCGCCGGATTTCAGAACGTGCTGGCCAGCTCGGGCACAGCGTTTACCGAGATGCAGGCCCGCCTGCTAGGCCGCTTCAGCAAGAACGTGGTCGTGAACTTCGATCCCGACACGGCGGGCGCCAAGGCCACCGAGCGCACCCTCGGCCTCTTGGTAGAAGAAGAATTTCAGATCAAGGTGCTCACGCTCGAACCCGGCTTTGATCCCGACCTGTTCATTCGCCGCAAGGGCAAAGACGCCTACGTTGAGGCCCTGCGCCACTCCCAGCGTTATTTCGACTACCTGATCGAACGTGCCCGAACCCAGTTTCCGGTGCGGAGCCCGGAAGGCAAGGTGAAAGCGATAAATCATCTTTTACCCCACATCCAGCGGGTGCCGAGCCGCATCGTACGGGACGAACTCGCCCACGAAATCGCGCAGAAGTTAGGTGTGGATTCCGCCGTGCTGCGGCAGGAGTTGAAGCACGTTGCCGCCAGCCGGTCGGCTGCGGTGGTGAAGGCTGCTCCTGAGGCGCAAATCACGGATGCGGAACGCATTCTCATTCGGGCGCTTGCGGCCGCCAATGAGGTGCAGACCGCCGGGGAACACGTTTCGGCTCGCGATGGAGCGGAAGAGGAATTTGATCCGGCACGGCAGGCGCGCTTCGCCCTGCAGAGCGAAGGCCTGCACGAGGGCTTGGCCACGGAGTCGCTGATGGAAGCTCTGCTTGCCGATGTTATGGAAGTGACCGACGTGATGGATTTACCGCTTTCCGACTCCGATCGCCGCCGCCTCGCGTCGATTCTCCTGAAAGACGCCGAGGAGCTGTCGGTGGAGCGGGTCGAAGGGGCCATCCGGGCGCTTCGGCGCATTCACTTGCGCCGCCGGCTGGAAAAGGTGCAGCAGGAATTGGAGTCGCCGGGCCGATCCGATCCCGTTCAGATGCAAGCACTTCTGCAGGAAAAGGTCCGGCTGAAACATGCCCTGCGCGACCCTGGCCTGACCGAACCGGAAGCGGAAAAATCGCGTCAGCGCCCAGCCTAGCTGAGTCTTAGGGCTACGGTCGCGAGGGAAGGCCCACGATTACTGTGTTCCACGGAGTTAGGCTTCAAAATCTATGGACCACACAGGCAGAAAAAAGCATCTAAATGATTAAACCCACTGGAGATCAGGGCAGATGTGCGCGGGAATGTCCATTAGCTTGCGGATGGTACAGACATAAGTTCGTCTGCTATAATCTGAAAGTTTGTGCCCCGGCACAATCCCGCAGTGCCACGTTCCCACCACTGGAAAGCTAGCGCGTCCCCAAGGGATGCTTTGAGGATAATCCGTCTTGGCTCTTGATGACAAGTACGACGATATTAAGAAGCTGATCGATACAGGCAAAGAGAAGGGATATCTCACTTACGATCAGGTCAATGACCTCATCCCGCACGATGTGCACAGTCCCGAAGACCTGGATGATCTGCTAACGACTATCGGTACGCAAGGCATCGATGTGCTGGAAGGCCCGAAAATGCCCTCCTCCGCACTCGATAAAAAATTCGAGGAAGCAGAAGAAGGCGCCGAGGACGTTGAGCTCGACTTAACGCCTGGCGCTCTGGAAAAAACCAATGACCCCGTCCGCATGTACCTGCGCGAGATGGGGACCGTGCCGCTGCTTACGCGCGAAGGCGAAGTCGAAATCGCCAAGCGCATCGAGCGTGGTCAATTGCGCGTGTTGAAGGCGCTTTCGCGCTCGCCGATCGTGATTCACGAACTTCTCGCGATGGGCGATGACCTGAAAAAAGGCGTGCGCTCCATCAAGGAAGTGGTCACCTTCGACGAGGAAGAGATCACCGACGACATCCTGCAGAACCGGCTGAAGGAGTTCACCGGCAAGATCGACGAACTCGCCAAGCACTACAAGAAGGCCGGACAGCTGCAGGAAAAGTTCGCGCTGGTTTCGCAAAAGAAGCGTCCCAAGGACTATCGCAAGTACCGGATAGCTCTGGGGCGCGGCATCGTTCGCGTTTCGCTGGCGGTGCGCAAGCTCGGCTTCACCAACAACGAGCGCAAGCGGCTGATCGAACGCGTCAACAAGACGGTCGATGGCATGCGTTCGCTCGATCGCCAGGCGCAGAACCTGGAATACCGGCGAGAGGCTCGCTCCATCCGCGCCGAGATGGAGAAGCTCGAGCAGGAAGCGGGTGTGTTGTTTCTGGAACTCAAGCGCACGCAGCGCGAGATCATCCAGGGCGACATGGACGCCGAGCACGCCAAGCGGGAGCTCATTGAAGCTAACCTCCGCCTGGTGGTCTCGATCGCGAAAAAGTACACCAACCGCGGACTGCAGTTCCTCGACCTGATTCAGGAAGGCAACATCGGCCTGATGAAAGCCGTGGATAAGTTCGAATACCGCCGTGGGTATAAGTTCTCGACTTATGCCACTTGGTGGATTCGACAGGCCATCACGCGTGCGATTGCCGATCAGGCGCGTACGATTCGTATCCCGGTGCACATGATCGAAACGATCAACAAGCTGATCCGCACTTCGCGGCAGCTGGTGCAGGAACTGGGACGCGAACCGACGTCGGAAGAAATCGCCAAGCGTATGGACATCCCGGTCGCCAAGGTCCGCAAGGTCCTGAAGATCGCGCAGGAACCGATCTCCCTCGAAACGCCAATTGGCGAAGAGGAAGATTCGCACCTGGGAGACTTGAAGGACCAGACTTCGCAGGTGCTGCGCACGCTCACACCGCGCGAGGAGAAGGTCATCAAGATGCGCTTCGGTCTTGAAGACGGCAGCGAGCACACGCTCGAGGAAGTCGGGCAGTCGTTCGCAGTGACCCGCGAACGTATCCGGCAGATCGAGGCAAAGGCGTTGCGGAAGTTAAGGCATCCATCGCGCTCGCGGAAGCTGCGGGCTTTTATGGATGGGGTACGAGATTAACTTCGGCTGCTAGCTATTGGCTTCTAGCTTTTAGCTCAATCAAAGGCCCCGCTCGTGAGAGCGGGGCTTTTTGTTTGGAGATTCTTAAGTCACGGATCACATCTTGAGTATGCGGAAACTACCTGTAATTGATGGGTGGAGTGAGGGACTCACTGTAGCTTCGCTCATCGATGCAAGTGTTTCTCCATCCATGCAACTGTTTATAAAGACGCGGCTTGGGTCGTGCCTTCTTTCTTCACCGTAAAGATGCAGATTGGTGACGCCTCGGTGACAAGAGAGCACGCAAGCATCGATAACGTGTTCCCTA
>QIAI01000141.1:494-6133 GCA_003224995.1 Acidobacteriota bacterium | reverse complement strand
GGGGTCCCGAGCGCAATCGCCTGCTGATCGAGACGGCGGAACGCGAAAAGAAGATCCGGATCCTGAGGCACTGCAGCGTTGCGGCGATCACTGCCGATTCGGTGATTCTCGACGTGAACGGAAATCCTGCGGAAATACCAAACGATCTGGTATTCATTCTGCTCGACAGCGATAACACCTCGGATTTCCTGTCCGAAGCGACCGAGAGCACCCCGGCGGTTCGCTAGCTGGAATGAACCTACCCGCTTAGAATCTCAACTCGTGAAGGTAGTTGAAGCTCGCACGGATGCTGGCGAACTCATCCTTGGGATCATCGTGCTCCACGAAATAATGTTGGATGCCGGCCTCCTGAGAAAGCGCAAAAATTGCTCGCCAGTCGATTGAGTTGTCTGAGGCCACCTCGCTCATCTGCCCCCTTCGGTCGCGACCCTTAACATGAACCAGCGGGAACCGCCCGGGATAGCGATGGAAATATGCCCGCGGGTCGCCTCCGCCCTGTGTCAGCCAGAAGATGTCCATCTCCATTTTGACCAGGTGAGGATCCGTTTGTTCCAGCAGAATGTCATACGGCAACTTTCCGCCCGAGGGCTGGAACTCAAACGAGTGGTTGTGATAAGCGAACTGAATCCCCGCTTTTTTAGCGGCTTCGCCTGCGTGATTGAGGGTTTCCGCGGCACGCTGCCAGCCGCCCGGTTCTTGCCGCATCTTCTCGTCAATGGATGGGCAGACAATATACTGCTGTCCGATCGTGTTCGCCCCTTCGAGCGTCGAAGCCCATTGGTTGCCCAGCGTGTTGTAGTCCACGTGAGAAGAGGGAGCGATCAGGCCGGCGCGCTCGAGCGAAGCCTTCACCTCTTTTGGCGCGCGCCCGAAATTTCCTGCTAATTCCACTTCGCGGTATCCGATCTCAGCCACTTTCGACAACGTGCCGTCGAAGTCATGCCGCATCGACCGCCTCACCGTGTAAAGCTGCAGCCCTACCCGTGGAATGGCGTTTGCAGGAGTTGTCCAGGCGCGACCTCGCGCCAGCATGGCTCCTGCGCTGGTTAGTTTCAAAAAGCTTCGGCGATTCACTGAGACGGGCCTCCCTGTCGGTGCCGGTGTGCGAAGGCGGTTTCAGATTTATGTATCCGAATAGCCCGCTATTCCTCTATTTCACCACGAACATCGAAGTCGGCGCCGAACTGGTACTGGTTGTCGAGACCAGCGTCAGGACGCCGCTGGAAGGCGTGATCTTGTAACCGGAAATTGAACTCGACGTCTGGTTGCCGACGAACACCAATGT
The DNA here is from genome assembly GCA_003224995.1 of Acidobacteriota bacterium. Classification (GTDB taxonomy): domain Bacteria; phylum Acidobacteriota; class Terriglobia; order Terriglobales; family Acidobacteriaceae; genus Gp1-AA133. The sequence goes on along the minus strand of QIAI01000141.1, from coordinate 4,848 downwards.
CCCAGTCGTATCACTCACGATAAAACCGGCCGAGCCCCCCGCGGCAATGGGAAAGCCGGAACCGGTACTGATAGCGGTCGGGACGCCGGAGGTGCCGTCGATCGTGTATCCATAAACATTGCTGGTCGTACTCAAGGTGGTTACATAAAGGTATTTGCCGGAGGCATCCACCACCAACGAACTCACGGGGGTAATCGCCGTTCCGCTGACGACTCCGAATGGGGATCCACTCATAACTGTCAGGTTCCCAGTACCGCTGTCGATTGTGAACCCAGAAAATGTGCCATCCTGCAGGTTCGCGACGTACAGAAATTTTCCGCTTGGATCGATAGCAATCCAGTTCGGCGCATTCCCTACCGGGACGGGTGAGTTGGGGACCCGGGTCAGTCCACCCGACGAATCGATCGTGAACCCTGTAATTGTGGCGCTGTTTGAGTTCGCGACGTAGAGCAACTTCCCGGATGGCGCAATCGCGCCCCGAATGGGTGTAAACCCCAAAGTTTGATAGGGCGAACCCGTGACTACGGTCAGCACGCCGGAGCTCGAAATATTCGCAGCGCTATTGATCGAGTATAGAAAATTTCCCGAAGGATCGATCAAAAGAGCAGAAGGCTGAGAAGGAGAGGGGCCGGTGGATACACGGGGGGCGACCTCCGTCATCGCGCCCGTGCTGCCTATCTTGTACAGTGAGATGGTGTTCTCCCCTGCGTTTGAGACATAAGCGAACTTCCCTGACGGATGCACCACCACCGAAGTAGGAGAGACACCGGTCGGGTAAGGTGAGCCCAAAACCTGCTTGAAGGCTCCCGTATTTGTATCGAGGCGAAACGCCGCCACGCCGCTGTTCTGCGGAGTTGTAATGTAAGCGTTTTGCCGTTTGCTGCTACCGCATGCGACCAACACCATGACTCCGCTTAAGGCGAAGATCGCCAAGGTCGTTCGGGTTGACACCATTCCGCTCCTTCGCACCGGACAATCCATTCCCCTGGAATTGCCTGGGCTGAGTCTATTCACAAGTTGAAAACAGGATCGAGCTATTCTATTCCATCTCGGATTGGAGTCGGAGTACCGCGCACGATCGCCGAGAGCGTAGGCTCGCCATCCGTGCTTAGACGGCGATTGGCTGCCGGGCGTTGCCCCTCGGTAACCAGCCATCCCGTTCCAAATTGCCAATCCATGTCCCCAAGTCAGGTAAGATTCATGGATTGATGGGCAGAACTCGGCTTTTCATCTGCTCTTCAGAGTTTCGCGGTAAAACCATTAGCAGCGCTTGCGGGAGCCCCTTTTGAAGCTGTTGGTCGTCGAAGACGAAACGCGCATGGTGGAACTTTTGCGCAAGGGCCTGGCAGAAGAAGGCCACACCGTGGTGTGCGCGCGAGATGGCAGTGAAGGACTCGATCTGGTTCGAAATTACGAATTCGACGTCATCATTCTCGATGTGATGCTGCCCAAGCTCAATGGCTACGATGTGGCCCATCAGATTCGCAAGGAAAAGATCTCGACCCCGGTGCTGATGCTGACGGCCAAAGATGCCATCCCCGATCTCGTGTATGGGCTTGATTCGGGTGCCGATGACTATCTCACGAAGCCCTTTGCGTTCGAAGAGCTTCTGGCTCGTCTGCGCGCGGTGAAACGGCGAGCGCCCGTTCCCCAGCCGACGAAGCTGCAGGTCGGAGACCTGGTTCTCGACCCCGCCACCCGGGAAGTCTCCCGCGGGGGCGCGGACATCCTGCTGACTCGCACCGAGTACAACCTGCTCGAGCGCCTTATGTACCGTCCCGGAAAGGTGGTGCCGCGGCGTTCCTTAATTGAGGCGGTCTGGGGATTTGATCGCGAAATCGAAGAAAACACGCTGGACGCGTTCGTGCGGCTCCTGCGGACCAAAATCGACACAGACCACCAGCCCAAGCTGATTCACACGGTGCGCGGGGTCGGGTACATGATCCGCGCGGAGGCGCGCTCGTGAAGCGGCTCTCCATCGGATTGCGGCTGACCGTCTGGTACCTGGCGATCTTCGCCCCCGCTCAACTTATCTTTGGAGTGGGAATGTGGTTCATTCTCCGTGAGAACCTGCATGACATTGCCGATACTACTCTCGCTGGAGAAGTGGAAGATGTGCGTCGATTTCTCGAGGGCCAGCGCTCCGATCAAACCTTGGATCAGCTTCGCGCTCAAGTCACTGACGAGTACAGTGCGGAAAGCGGCGGCGATTATCTCCAGATCATCGACGCCGACGGAAACTGGATTTATCGATCTGCTGCCCTTGCCCAGGCAGGATGGTCCCCGATTTCTCCCAGCCTGTTGCGCAAGAGCGTTCACCGCGATGGGCGCATTGGAAGAGTTCCGTTTCGTTTCGTGAGCCAGCGCATCGAGGTGCGCGGGCACGCTTACACCGTTCAGGCCGGCACCAGTACGAGCGAAGAAGATGAAACGCTCGAACGCTTCCAACGCTACCTGCTGATGTTTGCCCCACTTTTACTGTTGGCTGCGGGGGGTGGGGGATATTGGCTCAGTCGCCGCGCGCTCGCGCCGGTTGACGCTCTAACCCGGACGGCTCGAACCATCACAGGCCACACCCTGAGCAGCCGCCTTGAACAGCTTCATACCCGGGATGAATTGCAGAGGCTTTCGGATACTCTGAACGAGATGCTGGCTCGCATCGAGGTGGCCTTCCGTCGCGTAACGGAGTTTACTGCCGATGCTTCCCATGAGCTCCGCACGCCCATCTCCCTCATCCGTACCGAAGCGGAGCTGGTGCTTCGCCGGTCGCGAGGCGAACAGGAGTACAGGGAGGCGCTACGACATATCTTGCTGGAAGCGGAACGAACCACTTCTCTGATTGAGGAACTGCTGGCCCTGGCGCGCGCTGATTCCGGCCGCCAGGCATTGAACATTCAGCCGATCGACTTGCGCGGTGCTCTGAAGGAAGTAGCCTCTGGCTGGCGCCAGGTCGCGAATGTACGGGGGCTGCAATTCAGTGAGCGGATCCTGGATGCGGAATTGCGTGTACTGGGCGATAGCGCCGCCTTGCGACGAGTGCTGGATATCCTGCTCGACAACGCTTTCAAATACACCCCGTCTCCAGGTGGAACAGTAGTTTTGTCTGCGGAGGAGAAGGATGGCGCCGCAATCATAAGCGTTCGCGACAACGGAATGGGCATCGCGGAATCGGAGCAAAGTCGAATCTTTGAGCGCTTCTATCGCGTGGACAAGGCTCGGAGCCGGGAAATGGGCGGCGCAGGTCTCGGTCTCGCCATCGCGCAATGGATTGTGCTCCAGCACAATGGAAAAATTCTGGTTGAGAGCACGCTGGGAGCGGGTTCAATCTTCCGGGTTCAATTGCCCCTGGCTGCGGCGAAAACGTCCAAAGAACTCCTTCTGCAGTAGATCGTGGCGCTCGAACTCATTCAGCCACCAACAGGCTTTCTGCAAACGGCCATTCCTGATCCACCCACTGCGCTTCGCAGCGGAACCCCGTGTTTGTTGCCAACTGGCAAACTTCTTCTTTCGAGTACTTGTGACTGCTTTCAGTCCAAATCGTTTCACCGGCCGCGAAGCGCACCGAGAAGCCGGCGGCAGGTATGGTGACAGTCTGATCCCGCTTGGAAAGCAGGTGCATTTCGACACTCCGCGCTCGCGGATTAAATCTGGCAACATGCTCAAACTGGTCGAGCGCGAAATCACCCTCCAGTTCGCGGTTGATGCGCACTAACAGATTCCGGTTGAAGGCCGCCGTCACGCCCAGTGCGTCATCATAAGCCTCCAATAATTGGGGAACGCCCGAATACGTTTCAGGAACTCAATTCCTGCCGGTCGATCAAAGTTTCCAATCGTGCTCCCCAGGAAAAGGACCAGGAGATGCTGCTCCTTTTTGCGACGCGCGGCCACCTCCGCGAGCCCATCGAGATACTCACGTTCGAAGCCCAGAATGCTGATGGAATCAATGTCGCCCAACTCCCGTTTGCACATGGCCAACGCAGTCGGCGAGATCTCGATGGGACAATAGGCGGTGTGCTGCCGCCGAGCGAGCGCCTTCAACAGCCAGCGCGTTTTCTTCCCGCTTCCACTTCCGAGTTCGGCCACCACCAGAGGTAGTGGAAGCCGCTGCACGATGTCGTAGGCATTCTGCCGCAGCACCCGTTCGTCCGCCCGGGTAAGCCCATATTCGGGAAGCACGCTGATTACTTCGAAGAGGGCCGAGCCCACATCGTCATAAAGATACTTGGAGAGGAGTTCCTTCTGCGGTCTGGTGAGGCCCGCCCTTACGTCCTCGGCAAACTCCAGGACAGGCTGCGCCGGAATCGCGTGTGTCAGCATGCTTGCTCCTTGGTCTTGCGATTAGTTCAACGGCTCA
>QIAI01000141.1:0-409 GCA_003224995.1 Acidobacteriota bacterium | reverse complement strand
GACGAAGTGCTTGTTATCAAAAAAATCCGCCGAATATCCCCGATAAAAGGGAAACGGCTCAAAGCCCGGAAAAGGTCCAAATGGAGTAGAAGTCCACTCCCATCCGTTCCCCAATAAATCGACCACGCCGAACCCGCTTTGGCCCTCCGGAAAAGCACCCACCGGGGTTGGATCCCAACGCTGAAAGTCGAAGTTGCCACGGGTCTGGCCAGGAGCTTCCGATCCCCAGGGATATCGTCGCTCCCGGCCTTCCGAGGTGCCATAGGCGGCGCGTTGCCACTGAGCTTCGGTAGGGAGTGACTTCCCTGCCCAGCGTGCGTAGGCGCTCGCTTCGGCATGGCTGACGTACACCGGCCAATCGAGAGGAAGAATCACCTCTTCGAACATGCCCAGGAAGTACCACGAATCC
>QIAI01000140.1 GCA_003224995.1 Acidobacteriota bacterium | reverse complement strand
TCTACTGCGTGCTGGGCGGTTTGTGGGCGGTGGTGGTCACGGATTTTCTGCAGGCTTCAATCCTAATGCCGTTTTGCCTGGTGCTGGTGATTACCTCCCTGGCGCGCGTGGGCGGCGTTTCCGGGTTAATCCAATCGTTGCCGCCGGAGATGAAGACGCTACGAGTCTCCGGAGAGTTTGGATGGATTTACCTCGTATCGTGGACCGTGATGGTTTCCTTTGGGTACAACACCAGCGCGATGGCGCAGCGCTACTTCAGTGTGGAAAGCGAGAAATCGGCGCGCAAGGTGGCGCTGCTGTGCTGTGGCCTGTTTTTCGCGGGCGCGTTTCTGTGGTTCATTCCGCCGATGGCGATGCGAGTGCTTTATCCGGACTTGCATGCGTTGTGGCCTTCGCTGGCGAATCCAAGCGAAGGTGCTTACGCGGTGGCCAGCTTGACTCTGCTACCCCATGGGCTGATCGGCGTCATGTTGGCGGCAATGTTCAGCGCGACCATGGCGAACCTTTCAGCGCAGTTCAATCTGAAGTCAGCGATTCTGACGAAGGATCTCTACCAGGCATTGTTCCGCAAAAATGCCGGTGACCGCGAACTTCTGAGGGTGGGTTGGATCATGACATTCGTGGTTGGATCTGCGACGACAATTATCGCGGCAGTCATGGCGGCGAGCGGGCAAAGTGTGTTCCATGTGATGCTGACGTTCAATACGCTCATTTCACTGGCTTATGGGCCGCCGGCATTGCTCGGCTTGGCGGTTCGGCGAACGCCTCCGTGGTCGGGACTCGTTTCGTTTATGGTCGGGCTGGTGCTGGGAATGCTGGGCGCGTTCGTGTACCACTGGTCCCTGATTCAGCAGGTGGTTTATATCATCCCGGCCTCGTTTGGAGTTTTCTTCTTGAGCATGCTGTTCGACCGCGGTGATAGCCCAGCACGGGCACAGCTTTTCAGAAACCTGAACACACCGATCGATGTAGCAAAGGAGTTGAAAGATACGCCGGACTATACCGCGCCAGTGTTTCGATTTCTGAGTCGAACTATTTTAGGTGTCGGTTTGCTCAGCTTATTTCTCATGTTGGCCGCTCCTACGGAGCAAAGACTCACAGTGTTATGGTTCGCACTTATGACGCTTGCTATTGGTGGATTGCTGCACCTGGTGCGCGGAGAGACGGGCGCGACCAAGAAAACCGATCCGTATGTCAGTGAAGTGCCGGTAGGTTCGCGGCAGGAATGAAGATTTGCAATCATGATTCGATTAGGACTGATCGGATGCGGCGAACATTCTGAGGGCGGCCACGCCATCCCTCTGGCGAAGTACAAGGCCGCGCATCCGGAGGAGATCGAATTAGCTGCGGTCTGCGATTTGAAGCTGGACCGGGCCGAGCGGTTCTGCCGAAAGTATGGTTTTCGAAAAGCGTGTGGGGATGTGGACGGAATGCTGGCAGAGAAACTTGATGCCTGCATCTCGGTTGTTCCAGTGGGCCAAATTTCCGAAGTTGGCATTAAGTTGCTGCGCGCCTCCATCCCATGCGTGGTGGAAAAACCTCTCGGCAGCTCGATGGAAGAGGTAAAGGCTCTACTTCGTGCGGCCAGGGCGACCAGAACGCCTAACTTTGTGTCGGTGAACCGGCGCTTTATGCCATTTCTGAATCAAGCCATTGAATGGGCGCGGGAAGCCGGATCCTTGCGCTACGTGCGCTGCACTTTCACGCGACATGCCCGGCGCGAGCCGGAGTTTCTCTGGGGAACCGCAGTGCACGGCATGGACACGCTGCGTCACATTGCGGGTGACGTCGCGAAAGCGGAAATTCGCACCTTGAAGAGCGGCGATGGATTGACAGGCTGGTACGCGATTGATCTGCGATTTGCGAGCGGCGTCTGCGGCCGCCTCGATGTGCTGCCGACAGCTGGAGTTCTGGAAGAAACTTACGAGCTGATCGGAGAAGGGTTTCGGGCGGTAGTCACTTGCCCCTTCGGCCCGGAGCGCGGCTGGCGCGCGTATCGCGAAAATCGCCTTGTGATCGAAGAGAGGGCGTCCGAGACTTTGCCCGAAGAAGTCATGAACGGGTGCTACGACGAGACGGCGGAATTCGTACGCGCTCTTATCAACCATGTGCGACCGCGTCCTTCCATTGAAGACGTGTTTCCTTCCGTCGAGTTGTGTTGGCATCTGGCAGAAAAAATCAGACAGAAAACCGGGGAACTGGTGTTGTGAGTTCAATTTTGAGGACATCGACGTGGTGATCAAAGTTTTCAATAACAAACGCGAGATGGCAAAAGTGGCGGCAGAACAAGCTGCATCGATACTACGCGCCGCCATTGCGGATCACGGGCGGGCGCGACTGATCGCAGCTACGGGGGCGGCGCAGTTTCAGTTTCTGGAAGTGCTTACGGCGCTGCCGGATATCGATTGGCAGCGGGTGGAGATGTTCCACTTGGATGAGTACATCGGGTTGCCCGAGTCGCATCCAGCGAGCTTCCGCAAGTTTCTGCAGGAGCGACTGATTCGGAAAACGGGCATTACGCAGCACCATTTGCTCCATGGAGAGGAAGACCCGGCAAAAGTGGTTCGCGAAGTCGGAAGGGAATTGATCTCGGCTCCCATCGATGTAGCCTTCGTTGGAATCGGGGAGAACGGCCATCTCGCGTTCAATGACCCACCGGCTGATTTCGAAACGGAAGAGCCTTACATTGTGGTCACTCTGGATGAAGCTTGCCGGCGACAACAACTGGGGGAAGGATGGTTCCCAACCTTTGAGGATGTGCCGAAACGCGCTATTTCGATGAGCATTCGGCAGATCCTGAAGGCGAAACAGATTGTATGTTTCGTGCCGGATGCAAGAAAGGCGAATGCCGTAAAGGCATGCTTCGAAGGGGAGATCAGTCCATTGGCGCCGGCGTCAATCTTGCGGACGCATCCTGACACGACCGTTTACTTGGACGTAAATTCGGCGACGCTGCTGCGGCCGGCCACCTTGGCGTCAGCTTC
>QIAI01000139.1 GCA_003224995.1 Acidobacteriota bacterium | reverse complement strand
CACACGCGTCACTTCGGAAGCGAACGATCGCAGTTGGTCCACCATCGTGTTGATGGCTTCTTTCAGCTGAAGAATTTCGCCGCGGACATCGACCGTGATCTTGCGGGAAAGATCACCGCTGGCTACGGCCGTGGCCACCTCGGCAATGTTGCGGACCTGACCGGTGAGATTGTTGGCCATCAGGTTGACGGAATCGGTCAAATCCTTCCACGTGCCGGCGACGCCAGGCACCTGCGCCTGGCCGCCAAGTTTTCCGTCCGTACCGACTTCGCGAGCCACTCGAATGACCTCGGCAGTAAATACGCCGAGCTGCTGAATCATGGTGTTTACGATATTCGCCGAACGGAGAAACTCGCCTTCCAGCGGACGGCCATCGACATCGAGGCGCACCGTCTGCGTGAGGTTTCCCTGGGCAACCGCGGCAATTGCGCGCGTGACTTCCGCCGTGGGCCGAAGCAGATCTTCTACCAGGGTATTGACCGAGACTTCGATTTGGCCCCACGCGCCCTTGGATTCGTGAAAGCGCGTACGCTCACGGGTCTTTCCCTCTTTACCAACTGCTTTGCCAACTCGTTTCAATTCTTGCGCCATCTGCTCATTGGCGGCGACGATCTCATTGAACGTATCAGCGATCTTTCCTTCTAAGCCAGTCCAGGAACCGGGCAGCCGCACGGAGAAATCCCCGTCTCGCATGGTCTGAAGAGCGGCGAGAATGACCGCGAGGCTTGGCCCCTCGGTCAGGATTTTGCGGCTCCCATTTTTGGGTTCCGCGTTTTCGGTTGCTGTCGTCAAAGTGCCTGAAGCTCTCTTCATTTGCGCCGCCTAAACATGCTGAAAACGTTAGAGATCACGAAGCGGGATCCCCCTTCGTCGACCGCAGCCCATGGCGCGGCCGATTTCTTCGATCTAAGTTGAGGAAGACTACAGAATTACCTCGCGTAAGGTCTACCACGAAAGCTTTACATTTCGCTCTACGGTATATGCTGTAGCGAACCTGTCGAATGACATATCTTGTTGCACGTAAACACAAGCAGCCCAAGTGTTTAGACTCTGCGCCATTGTGAGTCATCTAGAGAATGAACCCGAGCACGAACGGGTAGGTGGGAGGGAAGCGGTTCGCGCAATCTGTGGTCGTATCGATGTTTTCCGCAGACACGATTTTGATGCGTTCACGCTGGGAGAGAAATACTTACAGCAACAACTCGATAGCTATCCTCCTCTCGTGCAAATAAGGTTCTTCTAAGAACGCAATGACATTTTAAGGACCCATTCGGGTCGAACCGAGGCTGCGAGAGGTTGTACTCGCAGCATTCTTTTGAGCAGAGAAACGGAGGAATTGAAATGGATTCAGGGGCGAATAAAATTCTACGAATGGGCTTGGGTGTCGCACTGTTCCTTGGTTGCGCCGGCGCAATTTTCGCGCAAGACGCAAACAGCGGACAGGCTCCCGACAACACCAAGACGAATGCCCATCAACGCGCCAACGGCGAGCCGAGTGCGGACCAGCAGAAAGAAGACACATCCGACCGCGCCATCACACAGCAGGTCCGAAAGGCAATTGTGAAGGACAAGGCGCTTTCTACGTATGCGCACAACATCAAGATCATCACGCAGAATGGGCAAGTAACTCTGGCGGGCCCAGTGCGCTCGGAAGAGGAAAAGAAGGCGCTGGAAGAAAAAGCGTCCGCAGTCGCCGGAGTCAGTAACGTCAAGAACCAATTGCAGGTAGCGGAAAAACAATAAGCGCAACCAGAATCAGAGGAGAGTGGATCATGGCAAAAAATACGGCAGTCTTCGGCATTTACCCGACCTATCAAGCAGTAGAAGGCGCGGTTGATGCGCTTCGAGAGGCAGGATTTCGTAACACCGACGTGTCTGTACTGTTCCCCGAGAACGTTGGGACCAAGGATTTCGCGCATGAGAAGGGGACCAAGGCACCTGAAGGTGCAACGACTGGCGCCGCTACCGGAGCAATAGCTGGGGGTGCCCTGGGATGGCTCGCAGGGATTGGAGCGTTAGCCATACCAGGTGTGGGACCGTTCGTGGCGGCCGGTCCGATTATGGCAGCGCTAGCGGGCGTAGGAGTGGGAGGAACGGTCGGTGGAATTGCCGGTACTCTCATCGGAATGGGTATCCCGGAATACGAAGCAAAACGCTACGAAGGTCGCGTGAAAGAAGGCGGCATTTTGCTTTCCGTCCACTGCGATAGTTCGGATTGGGTCAAGCGAGCGAAGGAAATTCTCGAGCGCACCGGAGCCCAGGATGTCTCGTCCAGCGGAGAAGCCAGTGCGGATTTCCAGAAGACCGATAAGCCGATGCGCCGCGCAGGCTAGCAAAGTCTGATCGAGGGATGGTCGTTCCTGCCTGAGCAATTTTTCTGGAAGCTTGCGAGGTTCAAGTTCGCTTCTGGCAGGAACGACCCTCAATCGCATGCGAGGATTTGAAATAGGAATCATCAAAGGGAACTGATTCAGGAGATTGTAAGCAGATAGGTAATATCGGACACATATGGCTGTGAATGGCTCGAGGCTATCGCCCCATTCGGTCACAGTAAAGCCGACTCACCCAGAGATCGAACAGCACGGTGCCGGGGAAAGTCATTCAGCGCATCCCAAAAACTTCCTCGCAAAACTCATCTCAAACTTGGGCCCTGGCCTAGTCACCGGAGCATCGGACGATGATCCGAGCGGCATCGGCACGTATTCGCAAATTGGTGCCCAGTTTGGCTACGGCATGTTATGGACAATGGTGATCTCCTATCCATTGATGGCGGGCTTTCAGGAGATCTGCGCCCGAATTGGACGCGTGACTGGGCACGGAATCGCAAACAATGTGAGACTTCGGCATCCGCGGCTCGTTTACCCGATTGTTGGACTGATGGTATTGGCAAACATCTTTAACCTAGGTGCGGATATCCAGGCTATGGACGCTGCAGCACGATTGCTTCTGCCTGGGCCTCCCGTTTGATATGGATTTCTGCTCGCGGCGATGTCGGTGGCCACGCAACTTTTAATTCCGTACAAGAGGTACGTCAGTTACCTGAAGTGGCTGACGCTGACTCTGGTCGCATATATGGCAACGGCCTTCTTTGTGCATGTTGAATGGGGCCAGGTGTTGCGTAACACCTTCGTTCCCCATGTGTCAGTTACGAAATCTTATCTTCTCGCTCTCATTGCGGTGCTCGGAACCACCAAATCGCATCCGGACCGACACCTATGTCGGAATGGCGGTCTCAAACCTGATTGCATTTTTCATCATTCTCACAACAGCGGCAACCTTAAATGCCGCCGGGCAAAAAGACATTGGTACGGCGGCTCAGGCGGCAAAAGCCCTTGAGCCTCTGGCAGCACATTGGGCCTCTTTGCTCTTCTCCGTCGGCATCATTGGCACGGGGTTAATTGCTGTACCCGTATTGGCCGGTTCCGCTGCGTACGGCATTGGAGAAGCTTTTCGCTGGAACGCGAGCCTGGAACGAAAGCCTGCGGACGCCAAGAAATTTTACGCTGCGATCGCGACGTGTACGGCTCTCGGGTTATTCCTAAATCTTACAGCGCTCGATCCCATGAAGGCGCTCTTCTGGGCTGCTGTGTTGAACGGACTGGCTGCAGTCCCTCTCATGTTCGTCATCCTCGCGCTAGCGACGAGCCGCAAGGTCATGGGGTCTTTTGTCCTTCCAGGGTACTTGAAAGTGTTGGGATGGACAGCTGCCTGCGTGATGACCCTGGTGTGTGTTGGCCTTGTGCTCACGTGGCGGGCTTAATCGAGCAGTTTGATTTCGATTTTAAACTTTTAAGGGAGAAGCTCTTCACCTCGAAGGCTGCGAAGAAAATCTTAAACCGCAGAGGGCGCGGAGAAGGGCCGCAGAGTGCACACAGCCGCGGAGGGCGCGGAGGATTCAACTTTGGGTCATGGCTGTTCTCAGGCAGGACACTGCAATCGAAAGCTGCCCTATATCGCTCCACTCGTGGCATCGCTGTAGTATCCGGTGCGAGTGCGCACGCGAAGCTTGCGGTGGGCTGGATCGTATGCTTCAACTTGAATCGCATGATAGCTGTGTCCACCCGCAGTGCTGGAAGATTTGTATCCAATTACGTATTGGTTGCGAATCGCAGATGCTATCTTGCGAGTGATGCCATCCACTTCCTGAATGTCGGTTGGAAAATAAGCGGTCCCTCCCGTGTTTTGGCTGAGCGACTGCAGCGCTCGAATGGTTGAACTGGTGCGCTTCGCGGGGTTCAATAGCGCAATAACATAGACCACGGGGCTGTCTTTCTGTTCCAGTTGCTGCACAGTTTCTTCCAGCGATTCCTGGCTGGCATTGTCTTCTCCGTCGGTGACGACGAGGAGCGCGCGTTTCTGCAGTCCAGCACTTTGTTTCATGTGGGCAGCAGAGGCAACGATGGCATCATAGAGAGCCGTGCTACCGCGAGTCTCAATTTTGCCCAGGGCTGCCTGCAATTTGCTGACATCATTTGTAAAGTCCTGGTCAAGATAGTAATTCTCACCGAAATTAACGACGAAGATCTCGTCCTGTGGATCGCTGGAGCGCGCCAAATTGAGGGCCGCCTGATTCACAGCTTCGCGTTTGGGTCGCATCGACCCTGAGTTATCAATCAGAATTCCTAAAGCGACCGGCACTTTCTCCTGGTGAAAGGAAGTGATTTGCTGCGGCTTGCCATCCTCAAATACGCGGAACTCGTTCTGCGGCACGTTGGGAATCAGGTCATTCTGCTGGGAAACACGAACTGTCCTGAATCGCCCTGTGCGTCTGGCGAAGCTGGAGTCGTGCCGTTGTCGGGAGTGATGCTGGGCGAGTTCGATGTGGTCACCGGAGGACCTGATGGCGGAGGTTGGGATGGATTTTGGGCAACAGCCAACCCTGTGAAGGCGACGCTGCACCCCACTATCGAGAGGGAGCAAAGCAGCGTCCGAGCGCTGCAGATCGGTCCGCCCTTCGATCGTTTCCTCAAGTTGCTCACCTGAAACCAGGTCGAATCGAATATCAAGTTTTTCCCTCACTCCGGAACGTCTGATGGATGAGATGTAGGCTTCCAGGGTTGTTCCGTATCGAACCGAGAGTTCGGTACTGGACGGCCAAACGCGAGGGATTCTAGACCGTGAATCGAGGAGGATTCAGGGAAATCCTGTATTCGTGTGTTCCTGGAGAGGAGCGAGCGCAAACAAGTTTCGGGTCGCGGAAGTATTCCGCGACCCACAGAGCCTTCGGCAGTGTTTTTTGTTTACCCCGACAACTCAGAAGCAGGATGTGATCGGAGTAGTCTGTCCTGAAACCAGGTGATTGAAGAGCGTAACGTTATCCGGCGCATTGTAGGACCCGTTTGCGCCGAGGTTCTGATGTTGCCACTTCACGAGACCATAAGGCTTGGCCACGTGAAACTCCTCTTTGTTGGCACAGTTGGCATAGTTAGCGTCACAAGTGTAACGATAGCTGATCACCAAAGTCTGTAAATTTGCAGGCAGTTGCCCACCCAGCGTCTCCTTGTACGGACCCCAAACTTCATTGATCACATGTCCAAGATTTTTTGTAACGAACGAGTTGCAATCAGAGTGGATCTCATATCTGGAGTCGCTGATTTTCACACTCGAACCCGGATAACCGCCTTTGGCGTACCTGGGAACCAAAGGAAGGTTGAACTTTCCCAGCGTTGGACTATGAAAAACTTTGAAGCTCCGCGGGTTTTGCCAGTCCAGCTCCGTAACCCATAGGTACACGAAATTCTTGTCAAACAGCTGGATGTCCCACGGGTACCCCGCCGCTGTCTTTGTCCAATACATGCGAGTGGATGTGGTACTCGTAAACAAGGGATTGGCCGTGCCCGCCATGTGGTGGTTACCGCTCAGGGTCGGGCTCATCGTCATCCAGCTGAGCATGTCATAACTCTGGACGAAATTCGATTTCGCGGCCGGCGTGAGGTTGGGATTTGCGGGATTCGATGAATTGACGCCACAGGCGGTCAAGCACACAAGGAGAGCAAGCACCAGGAGATACTTCATACGGGAATTCCTTGAGGTGGTGTGGGTCCTACTGTGCTGACTGTAGTTAAGGAATGATTAATACAGAAGATCACGGAGGGACATCGAGTGAACCCCTTAGTGACACAGGATTTCTAAGGGAAACCGCCTAGAAAATGGGTCTTTTTTCAGAGGGATGGGAAATTCTACAAACAAAAGACGGTCCGCCCCGAGAGGCGGACCGATGCGGGGTGAGTTTACCAGTATGAAAACGTCAGCCGGTCAAGCCATATCGAGTACGGCTGCTGCTTATAGTTTCCGTCTTGCTGATAATTCACGGTGATGCCATACCAGTTGCTGGGGGTAGGACTCTCGTAGTAATTAAGGTTTGCAGTTTGCCCGTTCAGCGTGATGGATTTGAATAGGAGATGGTTATCCGAAGTTCTTTGAGCCTGAATGACGAGATGGTTCCAGGCGTTGCTCAGCGGTTTGCAAGGAATACCGGTGGGATGCCACTTCTGTCCGGGATTGTCCCAGATATCCCACTCATTCCCGCCGGCAATTCGGCATTCATGTCCCCAGATGAAGGATTGCCCATTCACAAATTGGTTAATGTCGAACTCCAGAGCCTGGGATGCATTGATATCTGTCGCGTAGAAGTAAACGTCATAAGTAAAATTGTGAACATTCGGAACGATCGAGTGATTTGAGTCCTGCAGACCTTGCGAGGAAAAATCGCCGATCAGATGGTTATTCCACAAGGCGTCGGAATAAAGAGTGTGGCCGCCCACGTCCATTTTTGCCGAATTTCCAGTCAATGCTGGAGAACTCACGCCCTGGGTCATTGACCAGGTGGTTTCCGGTCCCGCAGGGTTGCAATAAGGACAGATGTCGTAGATGGGTGGCAGCAGCGCGTATCCTGTCCACCCCGACTTCTGATGCAGATTCACAAATTGCCCAGTGGGTCCGCTGGGCGTGCCCCCAGCTCCCACCGTGATGGTTACCGGTGCAGTCGCCGTCCCTCCACAGTTGTCCCATTCCTGGACGACGGTCTGGTACGTGCCGGCAGCGAGGTTCAAATCAGTATTCAAATTGCCGCCGTTCACCTTGTACGCAAGCACCCCGGGCGAGGGATAGATACCCATAGCAGCGACTCCAGCTTTGCAAGACGTAGTTGCCGAGGCCACAAACTGAACCGATTGGGCTACGTGCGCGTTGTTCGTGGGCGCGGTTACTTGCACTGATCCGCCGGACTGAGCAGCTCCGGCAACCGAGACTGTGACCGGACTTTTCGCGGAGCCACCGCAATTGTCCCACTCTTGTACGCCTGTATTGTCGGTTCCCGGACTCAGCTTGATTACCGTATTCAGGCTGGCGCCTCCCACTACGTAGGCGAGGACACCCGGCGAAGTGTAGATTCCCATGGCGGCGACGCCCTTGGAGCAACTGCTGCTTGCAGTGGCAACGTACTGCACTTGGGAACCGACGCTCGCGTTGTTAGCGGGGGAAGTCACCTGCACCTCCGACGCAGATCCCTTCACAACAATCGTTCCACAGTTGTCCCATTCCTGGACGACGGTTTGATATGTGCCGGGACTTAAATTCAATTGCGTATTCAGCGATGCGCCGTTCACTGTATAGGCCAGCACATTGGGCGCTGTGTAGATTCCCATGGCGGAGACGCCTTTGCTGCATGATGTGCTCGCCTTTGCCACGAACTGCACGCTGGTAGCGACTTCGCTGTTATTCAGAGGCGCTGATACGGTGACGCCGGCGAACGCAGGGGCGGCAATGGCGCCCAGCGCCAAAACTATTTTCCACATCTTCATTGAAACAGACCTTCCTGGCTTGGGATCAGAACGAAGTGAAACAAACCTGGTGAGTTGCTGGATTGCGGCAATTCTAGGCGGGGCGTACGCGGAATCTCAAGGAATACCGCCAAATATGCTTACTCGAAGGTTCTAATCCCTCTGAGATCAGGCGCCACAAATCAGGAGCGGGAGAGAACGGCCGCATCTCCGAAGACCAATGGAGACACGTTCCGAACTTTGGCTGGTGAAATAGTCATGCGGGACGTTGCATCCGCATCTTTAAATTTACGAGTTTATTCCGGCAATCCCATTTCTGTGGCGGCATTGCTGATCAAAAATCTTGTTTTCACAAATCAGAATTTTTGGGCGGGAGGCGTGAGCCGACTTCGCGTCGGCCCGCGCCCGATGTGGATGGAGTCTTACAGGTTCACCGAGGTTGATATTAGCCATTCCAGGTTTTCTCACCATCCAGAGAAATCTGTAGGTTTTAAAGTCCAAACGTGTATGGATTTTGCCGCGTGAATAGCGCGGAAGTTTGCATTTTGTATGGACTTTTTTGCAGGTCACCAGTGTGCAAAATCATGCAAGTACTGCGAAGACGAGAACTTCCAAGGCAAGGTGAACCCCTTGGTGCTTACAGGAAAGGATGCATTGGAATACGGCGCCAGCCTGATATCCGCCAAGTGCTTGTAGGCCGTATTTTCGGAACACGGATAGATCGGAGTATCAACGTGAAGGCAGTGGGTGCCAAAAACAAAAACAGTAACAATGAAACTCGAGAATCCGACACGATCCTTGTCCAACGCGCCTTAGAGGGAGATGGAGACGCGTTTGCCACTTTGTTCCAGCTCCATAAGGGACGAGTCTACGCAGTTTGTCTCCGCATGACGAACAACACAGCGGATGCCGACGACCTTACGCAGGAGGCATTCATTCAGGCGTTTCGGAAATTGTCCACGTTTCGCGGAGAGTCGGCGCTGTCTACCTGGTTGCATCGGGTGGCGGTGAATACCGCGTTGATGCACTTTCGCCGGCATCCGTTATCCCACACTTCCCTCGACCAGCCCGCCGATACTGAATGCGGGAAGAGGGAAATTGGTCAACCCGATCACCGCTTAAACGACTCGCTCGATCGGATTGCATTGAGTCGCGCGTTGGAAGCGCTGCCCGCAGGATACAGAACGATTTTTGAGCTCCACGAGATTGGGGGATACGGCCATCGCGAAATCGCAAAGCTACTTCGCTGCTCGGTGGGCAACTCGAAATCCCAGTTGCACAAGGCCAAGCAACGTATTCGCGAGTGTCTGGTGTCGCGTCGTCAACTGGCGCGACACATGGAAAGAGCCATGAAAGAAGGGTTGTCGAGAAGAGCGGCAGAAATGGCGGGGGACCCCATTCTGCGGGCACGCCCTTCTCTCACGCAGGCAAAGTTGGCAATGCAACGTGGCACTCATTCCGGGTCACCGGAAAATACAACGCCAAGCTTAGTTCTGGGTTCTCCCGTTCAAGACCTGGCAGAAACTGCTGTATAAGGGGACGATCTCGTGGAGTTGGGAGCACTGGTTGTAACCAACGGTGGTGATGGCAACCACCAAACCGAGGGGGCTGCCGCGAGCTTTTGGAGTTCGTCGTGGCCGGTGGTGGG